>CAIVGC010000283.1 GCA_903905335.1 uncultured Methylococcaceae bacterium | reverse complement strand
GCATCGTGAACACGGGGATTGAGTCTAAGCAAGGCTTGCAAGGTCATAGTGAACGCAAAAGTCAACATTAGGTCAAGGGTAACTACGATTGCACTATGGGTTGGCGCACTTAATGACTCCGTTACATTTAACGATGTAATACCGATGTTAGCGGTGAGGTTACGGCTAGGGCTTAGGATTTAGTCACGATGTGATAATGTAATAATGAGGCTGGATAAATACTGGCCTTTTTTTGTCTGAGATTAGCCGATAATTGGCGCTAAAATAAAAAAACCGTTTCAATGTCCCCTGAATTGTCCCCTGTTTTTATTTTGATAGCCTACAGGCCTCACATAATGGGGTGTTATGTACTATAGCTTGAAGGCTGTTTCATACAGTCCCAGAGCTTACCACCCGTACAACACCGGATAGTTACTGCATAACTGCAGTGTGAGTGCTTTACATGTTAACAAACAACGATAAAGAACATTAAACGGTTATGTATTGAATGGATATACGTAAAACATATAAACAAGCTAAAATGTATCTAAGCAGATTCGTGAGCTGTTATGCGGACTACTTCATTGCCTATGGTATTAAAGTAGTCCGCATAACATCAAAAAATATATTAACGGGTGGAATGTCCTTAACCTTTAATTTTCTTGATTAATTTCTTTTGGCTCAAATGACGTACATTTTCACCTTTAATCGTAAAAACCAAATGTTCACATATATGCCGAGTATGATCACCTATTCGCTCTAACGCACGAACTATAGTCAATACATCTAAACAATGTCTAATGTTAACTGGATTGTCTATCATGCAGGCAATCAGCAACTGCACTCTATTTTCATATTCAAGATCTACTTTTTTATCACATTCGATAATATCAGGAACTTCTTCAACAGACATCCTAGCAAAAGCACTCAGCGTTTTATTTAACATAGTATTGATCAATTCCGCCATGTGATCTAAATCATGCTTAGGCATACTATGCACGTTATTCAATAGTTTGATAGCGATTTCAGCGATACACTTGGTGTTATTGCCGATCCTTTCCAGTTCATGTATGATTTTAATGATCGCAAGCAACAGCCTTAAATCAAAGGCTTTAGGCTGTCTGATCGCCAGAATTTTATTACACGCCAAATTAATCGCTATTTCTAGGCCATTAATTTGACTATCCTGACTAATTACCAGTTCTGCCAGTTCTAAATCTAAAGTTAGAGCTTTTATAGCTAATTTTAGTTGTTGCTCAACCAAGCCACCCATAGTTAAGACTTTATAACAAACGTCTTCTAGTTCTTTATTGAATAGCCCAGATATATGATGATTTACTTTATCGATATCCATTGTTTGCCTCTAATTAGCAATACCAAGCGGTAAAGCAGTAATGCGATTGTTTTTTACTAGGATTAGTTCAAAGTATTGTCAGCACCCAAAAGTAAAGCTGTGCCATAAAATAAAACGAATAAAAAATGATTTCAGTTAAATAAAGCTCACTACAAGATAGTAAGCTTCAGATATACCTCCTCCCCAGAAGGTCGGTACAACTCTTAACCTATGGTTGAGCCTGATGCAAGGCAGACTCATGTACATTATTTATCAAATTTTAAAGCAAGGAAATACGTAGAAATACCGATACCGTCACTTAATTTCCTATTATTTAATTAGAGTTTCACCGGAGTGCTATATTATTGGTGAGTATTTTTTTGAAGGCTGTACAATTCATCTTGCTGCTTTTTTGAGTCAAATTCAGGTATATATCAGGGGTTATTAGGTAGAGTTTGGCTTATTTCTACATCAGCTTTAAGAAATCTAGTTGACCCACGCTAGATTAGGTCTCCAAGTCCTCGTCCATTCAGGTAGTTTCTCTGCTGGCATGGGGCGGGCGATACCATAACCTTGGCCCAACTCACAACCATGTTCCAGCAGCAGGGTGCCGTGTTTAATGGTTTCGACTCCCTCGGCGATCACTTGGCGGCGAAAAGTGCGCCCCAAACCAACCACCGCTTCAACAATCGCTAGATCATCCGAGTTAATGAGTATACCTCGCACAAAACTTTGATCAATTTTGAGTAGCGTGACAGGAAGCAGTTTCAGATAAGTCAGCGACGAATAACCGGTGCCAAAATCATCAAGGGCAAATTTTATCCCGATTTCCTGACAGGTCTCGATTAGATGAGATATTTTAGTTATATCTTCTAGCGCACTTGTCTCTAGCACTTCAAATTCAAGATAAGATGGTGCAATGCTTGGATGCGCTTTTAAAATTTCTTGGAGGTGTAAAACAAAATCAGTTTGCTGCAACTGACGAGCGCCAACATTAACACTAATGTGGGTGCTAAATCCTTGACTACGCCAGAGTTCTAATTGGCTTAAGGCTGAGTTAATCACCCATTCGCCGAGTGCAATGGCCAAAGGGTGATCTTCAATCTCCGGCAAAAATAACCCTGGCGCCAACAAGCCTTTCTCAGGGTGATTCCAGCGAATTAATGCTTCTGCCCCGAGAATAACACCTGTGCGCATATTCACTTTAGGTTGATAATAAAGTACAAATTCCTGTTCGATTAGAGCCACATGAATACGATCCAGACTTTCATGACGAACGCGAATGTTATTATCAAGAACAGCATCAAAGACATGATAACGGTTTCTACCAGCCACCTTAGCCTGATACATAGCTTGGTCGGCCTGGCGTAGCAACTTATCAGCATCAACCTCTTGCTCCTGCGGATAAAAAGCCACCCCCAGACTAGCAGAGACCTGGAGGCTAATGTCGCCTACTTGCACCGGCTCAGAAGCTGCTGCAAGTAGGCGGTTAAGCATCGGTACGGCTGTATCTTCAGTGTCTAGATCCAGTAGCACGGCGACAAACTCATCCCCGCCAATTCTGGAGAAAGTGTCTCCTTCGCGCAGAGCCTTTTCCATACGGGCCGCAATAGCTATTAGCAATCGATCACCGGCTTCATGTCCGTGATTGTCGTTAATAGCTTTAAAGCCATCTAGGTCAACAAAAATCACTGCCAAGGATTTGTTTCTTCTATGAACCTGAGTGATGCCTTGGTGCATGCGATCAGCTAATAGAATGCGGTTAGGCAAATTGGTCAGAGGGTCGTAGTGAGCAATATGCCTTAATTCATTTTCGTGTAACTTGAGTTGAGTGATATCGGTTAGCATGGCCACGTAATGTCGGGGAATACCCTGAGCATCTTTAACGACACTGATCGTTTCAATAATGGCATACATTTCACCGCTCTTACGCCGATTCCAAATTTCACCATACCAATGTCCTTTCTCTATCAAACTATTCCACAGCTCTGCGTAAAAAACTTGATCCTGAAGGCCTGCGCTATAAATGCGCGGATTTTTGCCCAACACTTCGTTACGGCTATAACCCGTAATTCGGCTTAACGCATCATTAACATCAACGATCGTGCCATCAGTGGTGGTGATTAAGATCCCTTCCCAAGCGTTAGCGAACACGCTAGAGGAAAGCCGGAGCTTGTCTTCAGCGAGTTTACGTTCGGTGATATCTTGCACAATACCTGACATCCACTCGGTATCGCCTTTGGAATTTTGCAAAAAATCGCCGGCGGCATAAATCCACCGCACATCACCATCGGCGCGGCGAATGCGGCACTCTAAGCTCCAAGAGGTTTTTGCTGCTATTGCATCATGGAAATACCGATCTACCTCCTGACGCTCTTCGGGTAGAACATGTTGTAGGAACATCTCGTAGGTCCAGTTGGGTAAAAAGGTCTGATAGCCAAAAATACGATCGTGGAGTAGGGTGCGATGCGCCGTGTGATCGAGCAGATTTAGTTTCCATGCTCCGGTAACAATTTTTTGCAGAGCAAAATCCAAGTGTGCCTGACTTGCCTGTAAAGCCTCTTCAGCAAATTTACGCTGGCTAATGTCTTGCACAAAAACAACAAACTGTCCTTCATTGACAGACAGTTGCCGCATGCTAATTTCAACATTAAAAACACTCCCATCCTTGCGGTGGTGTCTGGTCTCATAGCGATATCCGCCTTGGATGAGGGTATTCTGGAGATGCCAAATAACATCTTCGTCTGTTTCGTTGACTTCCAGATCTGCTACGCGCATGTTCAACAGTTCTTGGGCAGAATAACCACTCATCCGGCAATAGGTGTCGTTGACTTCCAGCAAGCCTCCCTGACTATCTATCAGAAAATAACCATCCATGGTGGTTTGAAGTAGGCTAGTATGCAGATCCTGATTTTTCAGTGCTACATTGCTTGATTCAAGCTCGATTCGGTTAAGCTCTTGCAGGTACTGACGTCGCAGTAAAAACAGCGTAACACCTACACCGAAAATCAAGCTAATCGCCAGCAATACCGTCAGTTTCATGCTGACATCTAGTGGTGCGTATAACTCGGTGTTATTTATCTTGGTCACAAGCAGCCATGAGGTGTCTGGAATGCTACTCAAGACAGCAAGCACTTGAAAGCCATTATAATCTTTACCATCTACCACGCCCCGCTGACCCAGTACCGCTTTTACAGCAGGGATAGTCGAGTTACCGGCGACTGGAATGCGCTTACTTAAGGCTGCATCCATCGAAAATCGCAGGTCATTTAAAAATAGCACCTCATTGCCATCTCTGCGCACCAATAGTGTTTCGGCTGTACTGCTATTCGTTGGCCACTGCTTAATAAAGGGATATAAGTAGAGGCTTGGATCTATGCGCAACACAATCACGCCTAGCGGATGCTTGATATCCTGTTCGTTTGGTATCGGAACTAACAGAGCCATATAGGCTTTCTGGTCGTACTCATCACGAAAAAAGTCCTGGAGCAGGATCTGGTTTGTGCGCAGTGAGGTCATCGCACTATTTTTTAAAGTCGTGGCTATAGGCTCTAACTTAGTGGGCATCGACATCCGAACGACGCCTTCCGCATCCAGTAGAAAACCTCTGTCGTATCCGTAGTGACTGTCGTGCAGGATACGTTCAAACCAATCCTGTAACTCCCCATGGGCGGACATGCTGCTGGTCGTTTCCAAATGTTGCCGCACAGCAGAATTAATCAATGCACTCTGAGCTAAGGCACCATCACTTAGGCGCTCAATCCGCCATTGGCTCAGTTCTCTTGTTTTTAACTCCGAAACTGCCTGCAACTGTAACTCCACGCCCTCACGGAACTTGATTTCAGTCGTACGATAGGACTGAAATGCTGCGATTAAGATGCTGGCAGTTAATGCAGAAAAAAATAGCACGTAGATCAGCCTATCTATTTCTATGACCTCAGATTCATCATCCGAAAATATGATTCGAAGGTGGGCAACTATCAGTAGCCCCATACCCATCAATAGTAGAATAAAACTGGTGTTTAGCGCAGGGCGAATCTGTACATTACTAATAGGTAGAGGTATGCCAAAAAAATAGCTAAGCAGTAGCGTAAAACTAACAAGCATAAGCAACCCAGCCAAAGCCGAGGCAAGATAGCCTCGCCAGAGACTGTGTGAACCTTGAGGTAGAGTGATCAAAAAGGCCCCGTTTGCCAGTAAAAAGCAGAGTGCGGTAATAGGTGAAATAAATCCTATAGGTACATCGCCCAGCATTCCGGTAATATTCAGACCCAGAAACTCCATCGACCAATAACTATTAAATATCCGCAGTGTAAACAACAGCAAAGCTATCATTGCGCCTACCCAAGCGCAGAAAGTGGTCAGCAAAAAAGTAATGCGGGACGAAAGTCTCTTGGCATTAAAAACGAAGACTGCACCGAACAAGATAGACAGCAGAGCCGCAGATGGCGCCATGGGCAGGGTATTGGTTTGCCACGTTGTCAGGGCAGATATGCCTAGTATCCAACCCAGGAGAGCTAGAAGACTGATAGTTGCAATAAACACGCCCACAACCAAGATCACCGAATCGTAATTAATACGTCTTAAGGGGGTCATGTTATTAGTCCGAATCAAGATTAAATCCACAGCCTTCGCTGTTCGACAGGATTTGAGTAGCCCCCAGAACCGATAGGGCATATAACTTTGGATCAAAAGATTACACTTCTTCAAGAAAAGAATTTCAACTCACCATTAATTTAACCAAATTAAAAACACAAAAGCTATTCGTAGAAATACCAATAAACCAATTAATATTCTATTATTTTAGTAAATAGGATGTGGTGGAATTGATAGTGCTATTCATCAACAAGTAGGTTTACAGCTATGCGAAGAATGTTGGTTATTAGGTGGTTATAACGTAGGTGAAGCTAAAATTAGCAAAGGTTATAACTTAGCTGCAAAGTATATTATTCATACCGTTGGCCCTATCTGGGAGGATGGATTGCATAATGAATTAGCGTTATTAGCTAATTGTTATAAAAACTCACTGGCATTAGTTGAAATAAATAATATACAGTCCATAGCCTTTCCTTGCATTAGTTCCGGTGTATATAGCTTTCCACATAAGTTATACCTCACGTGGTCACGCCTGCGGATTTTTCAAATAGCTGAAATTTTGGGTTTAGAAGTGTTTTCACTTGCTCTTTGAAAACAGATTTCACCTTATCAATACAGTCGTCAATGGCTGCTTTGAAATGACAAAATGTCTCGTGATAGCTGTTGTATAGGCACTTCTTTTTGGTGAATTTCCACAAACGCTCAATCAAGTTCAAATTAGGTGAATAAGGCGGCAGAAAAAGGATATCGATATCTAGTAGTTTGGCTTGTTCGGTCACCTTGATGCAGCGTTGGTAACGGGCGTTATCCATAATGACTGTTAAAGGGATATCGGAATATTCTTTCTTGAGTTTGATAAGCAAATCTACAATGGTGTCAGAGTTAATGTAAGTATCATTAGTTACTGTGACCAAGTCAGTGCCGCTTACGCTAAATGCTCCCAGCACATTATAACGTTTGCGTCCGCTAGAGGACTTGAGGAACAAGCGTTCAAAGCACCAAAGCATACCCAAAAAAGCACCCATTACAAAGTGCGCAGCATCGACGAAGAAAACTTTGCGCTTACCTTGCCTTTCTTCTTCCAGCAAGGGCTCCAGTTCATCGTTTAAAAACTTGGACTGCTTTTTCGGATCGGCTTTTGCTGGAATAACCCCCATTTTTCGGAACTTCATACCGAGATGCTTGCGCATAAATTCGCGACAAGCACTGGGGGCTAACTTTATTCCAGTGAGTATCTCGATCTCATGGGATGCTTCCGAAATAGTATGAGGTGGGTGCTTTAGAAAGTGCGACTTTATTTGCTCTTGATAAAACTAACCGGACGATGAGTGCGTGAAACGCCCAGTTTGTCTAGGCCACCCTTAGCATAGTCTTTTAGATAGCGCGTCACGCTGTCAGCGCTAGTTCTAGCAAACCGTTCGATTTCCTTATGCGCTAAACCCTGTGCTTTAAGATATACGACATGCAGTTTTTCCTGATCAGTCCTGGATGCTGCATGAACTGTTCGTAAACAATCAATAGATTGGTTTCGACGGGCCCTTTTTTTGTGATTGTAATATAGGTGGTGATCGAGCGAATTGTTGTAACTAAGGTTTCGGAGTTCATTTTTGCTAGCATAACAGACATCTATCCTTGTCATCCATAGCCTCAAGCCTTAGTGTTTTAGGGTCAAGTTGAAGGACTTGCAAAAATAAACATTCAATGTGTGCATCAATGGTTTCCATCACTAAGGCGGCTACATCACCCAATACCGCTTTTAAGCTATCCAAGGCTCCACTAATCACTGCGCGAAAGTCTTGCCATAGCTTGCCTGCAAAACAGATGTCTGCGCTATTACTGCACAGTGATTGCCGTACCGTTGATATATTTACTGCGCATTGCATTTGCTTTGCAATGACCAGCAAACAAAATCGAATAGCCGTTAGATATATGAAGGCTACATAAGCTGCATAGTGATTGCTTTGTTCTTTCAAGAAACCCAGATGCTGCTTGGCTTCCTTGAAATAAACCTCAATAGCCCATCTCAAAGAATACGTTTCTAAAATAGTGTTCGGCGACAATGCTAGTTCGGTAGTCAGGAATACTGCCCAATCATGCTTGCCAACGGTCGCTTTAGTGTTTTCAGTATTACCATGTACAAATAACAGGCGTACTTTAACCCATTGCTCAGGGTCTTTGGGTTCTGCCAAGTTAAGCTCAACATCAACGGTTTTTGCTTGGTACTTTTGTCCATGAATTGGTACCCAGCCTTTACGCACACTGTCTTTGTAGAGCCCGTGAATATGGAGTTCCTTAGAGACCATTTCACCCTGCACATACTCACTTAACCGATATTTCATTTTATTTTTCTTCATACGAAGTATAGGTACCACTGAGGTTTCCTGAGTTAATCGTGTCATAAAGCACATCCTTGCCCATAGAGTCATGTAAGCATTCACGAGCAAACAGTCCTATAGATTCCTTTTTCAACCACAGCTAGAGCATCAGGTTAAAAATAACCTCGCTGATAGGTGTGCCAGATCGTTTGCTAAAACCAGATCGTCTAAGGATTGTCTTCAATCCAACATCTTTCCAGAGACTAGCAAAAATATTGTCGATTAATATTCCGTTTGCATTTAATAAATCAGCAGTTAGAGATGGTAGTTCTATGAGTTTTCTGGCATTATTCATATAGACGTTCTTTTGTGGGTTTTATGGTCTTCAACCAACCAATATTATACTGCTTTAGAGTATCTTTTTTATTTATTATCAATGACTTATTTAAAAATATCAACTCCGAAACTTTAGTTATAAGTAACTAAAAATGCCCAATTCGTCATCCCAGCATGGACTGCTGGGATCCAGTTGCCAAGGATGGCAATAATCCGCATCAAAAAATTGGCAAAATATTATATCTACTGTCTACTCGATGATTACATCCATGTATTCTAGATCCACGCAGTCCATGCCTGGATGACGATTCGTGTGTTTTTTAGTTTTTAAATATTTACTGATTATAATTCACCCGAATCCATATAAAACCTAAAGCAGTTGCACTCCAGATTTCTTAATCCTACTTCTTAAACTTACTCACTACGCTATGAACATTTATCCTTTATTACGTCCTCTGTTATTTAGCCTTGATCCTGAAACAGCTCATGAAGTCACCCTTAAGCTTTTAAAGGCAACGAATCTTTGTGGATTGGGGAAGTTGATGCTTGCCAGCATGAATGCTAAGCCAGTCACTGTTATGGGACTTAACTTTAAAAACCCTGTCGGTCTTGCTGCGGGCATGGATAAGAATGGTGATTATATAGAAGCACTATCGGCCTTAGGTTTTGGCTTTGTTGAAATAGGTACAGTGACTCCAAGGCCACAACCAGGCAATCCTAAGCCTCGCTTATTTAGATTGCCTGAGCATCAAGCCATTATTAATCGCATGGGCTTTAATAATTTAGGTTTAGATCATTTATTAAGCCAAGTTAAAGATAGCCATTACAGCGGTATCTTAGGTATTAATATCGGCAAGAATTTTGATACGCCGATAGAACAGGCGGTTGATGATTATTTAATCGGTTTGCGTAAAGCGTATAGTTCGGCTAGTTACATTACCCTAAATATTTCATCACCCAACACTAAGAACTTACGGCAATTACAACAAGGTGATGAATTAAAAAGCCTAATGAGCACCTTAAAAGAAGAGCAACTTAAACTGGAACAAGAACACGGCTTTTATGTACCTTTGGCACTAAAAATAGCACCTGATCTCAGCGATGATGAAATCAGTCATATAGGCCGATTACTATTGGAATTTTCTATCGATGGGGTTATTGCCACTAATACCACTCTTGCTAGAGATAAGATAGCCGGTCACCCTTTTGAAAATGAAGCAGGTGGCTTGAGTGGCGCGCCTGTTAAAGACGCAGCAACCCGAGTTGTGCGGAGTTTAGCGGCTGAATGTCAGGGCAAAGTTCCGATTATTGCTGCTGGAGGTATTTTAAATGCGGAAGATGCTCAAGAAAAACTAGCTGCCGGCGCAAGCTTGGTACAAGTTTATAGCGGCTTGATTTATAAAGGCCCGCAGTTAATTGCGGATATTGTTAATGCGTTATAAAGCCAACTAAGCTTTTTGTGAATCGTAGTGGATAAATTACTGTATCCGTCATCCCGGCATGGACTGCCGGGATCCATATACTATGGGATGGTAATGCTAGGTCACTATAGCTAGAGATGTATTTTATACTTTTTTTTCACCTTCATGTGTCCTTGATTCCGGCAGTCCATGCCCGAATGACGTACTTTTAAAGTGTGTGTATAACGATGAGATCGGAACTTAGAAGCCAGCACAAAATGCTATAGCCTTAAGCACTTATTCGCCAGCAATAGACATGCGCTCTACCAAGATAGAACCAGTACGCACATTACCGCGATATTCAACATCATTACCTACAGCTACGATATTTTTTAACATGTCTTTTAAATTACCAGCGATGGTGATTTCTTCAACAGGATAGAGTATTTCGCCATTTTCTACCCAGAATCCTGCGGCTCCGCGTGAGTAATCACCCGTCACCATATTAACGCCCTGCCCCATCAATTCAGTCACCAATAAACCCGTGCCCAATTGTTTGAGCATACCTTGAAAATCTAAGGTACCTGAATCTATAGTTAAATTACGCACGCCACCGGCATTCCCTGTGCTGTGTAAGCCTAATTTACGAGCTGAATAGGTACTTAAAACATAACTACGTAAAACACCGGCACTGACTATATCACGCTCATGAGTCGCTACGCCTTCGCCATCATAAGCCGCACTGCCTAAGGCGCCGATTAAATGCGGTTGCTCGTGTATATGTACAAATTCAGGAAAAACTTGGCTGTCGATAGCATCTAATAGAAACGATGATTTACGGTATAAATTACCACCACTAATCGCGCCTATAAATGATGATAACAATCCTGAGGCTATTTCTGCGCTATACAACACGGGACATTGGCGAGTACTTAAACTGCGTCCTGCTAAACGTCGCAGGGCACGCTCAGCGGCTTTGTTACCAATGCTAACAGCTGACTCTAGATTTTGAGCATTTCTGGATACGCTATACCAATAATCACGCTGCATACTGTCGCCACGCTGCGCTAACACAGAACAACTCAAGGAGTGACGCGTTGATTGATAGCCCTGAAGAAATCCCAAGCTATTACCCATTACATGAATACCTTGATGAGTATTCACAGAGGCGCCCTCAGAATTACTGATTTCAGCATGATAAGAACGCGCGGCATTTTCACATTCTATGGCTAGCTTAATAGCAGCCTCGACACTTAGATCCCAAGAATGATTAAGATCAAGATCAGGAAATTCAGTTGCTAAGCGCTCTTGCTCAGGTAATCCAGAGTATTCATCGGCATTAGTATATCGTGCAATACTACACGCAGCACTGACCGCTTCTTTAATAGAAGCAGGGGATAAATCAGAGGTACTGGAAGAGCCTTTGTGCTGCCCAAAATAAACAGTAATCCCTAAGCCTTGTCCACAATGATGCTCTATGGTTTCTACATCACCCAAACGCGCTGACACCGACAGACCATTTTCTTGACTTAAACCCGCTTCGGCAGCACTCGCACCTTGGCTTTTGGCTTCATCTAATAAGTCTTGGACGATATTTTTTAATCGATTGATTTCTTCTTGGTTTTGCACTGCGTTCTCGTATTTTTAATAGGTCGGGTTAGAATTTCCAAACTCGACATAAGCTACTTTAATTATTGGATTATGTTACTTACCAGCATTTAACTTCATGCTTTAAACGCTGGTTCCGCCCACCGTTAAACCATCAATTTTTAAGGTCGGTTGACCTACACCAACAGGAACACTCTGGCCGTCCTTTCCACAAGTACCCACACCGCTGTCTAGTTCAAGATCGTTTCCGACCATAGATACTTTGGTGAGTACATCAGGGCCATTGCCAATTAAGGTGGCGCCTTTAATGGCTCGAGTAATTTTGCCATTTTCAATCAAATACGCTTCACTGGCAGAGAAAACAAATTTACCTGAGGTAATATCAACCTGACCGCCAGCAAAGTTTTTAGCATACAAACCTTTTTTAACCGAGCGAATAATATCTTCTGGATGATGCTGTCCGGCTAGCATATAAGTATTGGTCATACGTGGCATTGGTAAACTCGCGTAAGACTCACGCCGACCATTACCGGTGGATTTAACACCCATTAATCGGGCATTAAGCTTATCTTGCATATAGCCTTTGAGGATGCCGTTTTCAATTAATACGGTTTTTTCAGTAGGCGTGCCCTCATCATCAATACTCAATGAACCGCGACGTCCTTGCAAGGTACCATCATCAACCACCGTACATAAATCAGAAGCAACTCGCTCACCTACACGACCACTAAATGCAGAGGTGCCTTTGCGGTTAAAATCACCTTCCAAACCATGACCTATGGCTTCATGTAATAAAATACCCGGCCAACCTGGGCCTAATACTACCGTCATATTTCCGGCAGGCGCATCTTCAGCCTCCAGATTCACTAAGGCTTGCCTGACTGCTTCTTTGCCGTATTCCAGCGCTCGATCCTGATCAATAAAATAACTGTAATCACTACGACCGCCACCGCCCATACTGCCCTGTTCACGATGACCCTTTTCTTCAACGATCACCGTCACATTCATACGCACTAAAGGTCTTATGTCTGCCGCTAAAGAACCATCCTGATTAGCCACCAAAATGCTTTCATGAGCACTCACTAAACTAACGATGACTTCTTCAATTCGACTATCCAGTTTACGTGTTTCAGTATCAACTCTGCGTAATAACTCTATTTTCTGCTGATCGGATAATGATTTTAACGGATTGGCTATAGGATAATACTGCGGCCAATTTACTGCCTGCTTAAGCCCTACTTGCGCCTCTTGCCCCTGCCGAACGATGGACTTAACATTATTTGCAGCTTCCAGTAATACCGGCAATTCAATCCGGTCGCTGTAAGCGAAACCCGTTTTCTCACCCGATACTGCTCTTACGCCTGCACCTTGTTCGATATTATAACTACCTTCTTTAATAATACCGCCTTCTATAACCCAAGACTCGGTATGGCTGGACTGAAAATAAATATCTGCCGCATCCACTGGTGAGCTGAGTAATCGGCTCATAATTTTTTCGATATCGCCATCTTGTATACCAACGGGTGTCAGGATAGCTTGTTTTACAAGGTTTAATAATTTCATCAGAACAATTAGTTAATTTTAACGATACCGGTTGGCAGATTGCTTGGTGCAAGGATTGTTAATTAGTCGCTATATGGCGACTACTCGTTTTTTTTCTCTTCATTTTTCTCAGGTTGAGACTTATCGCTCATCGATTTATAAATCAACAATAAGAGCTTATCAGCATCCTCTGCTGTAGCTTTAGATTCACCTGGAGTGGTTTTCTTCTGGTTAACCGAAATAGCAACTTGAGTTTCTAAGTATTGCTCAGTAACGGTTAAGACGTAATGCTCTTCCTGACGTTTTTTCTTGAACACTGAAAGGGTGCTATCAAAAAAACCACTGTCTTTTTCTGCCACAATTTCAGGATTATAGCTTACGAAATAAAGACCTTTTTCTTGCTGACGATCAGATACTTTAAGGTAATCTTGTTTTAAAGCATGTCCTAATGTATTCCAACCTAAATCAAGTGGCTGCCTTATCATCAAAAGAGGCGGCGTTGCGCTTGTCATGTAAACACTGGGCTCTTCATTCTCTTGCTGCAACTTTTTTTGCCCTAACTTATGATCTTCCAGAACTGATTGCTCAGCTGCTTGATGTATGACAGGTAAAATCGGAGGACGCTCCAGCATAGCCGTATCTCGATAACGACTTTCCGTAGGTCCCCCACAAGAAACTAAACCTAAAGATAATATTAAACTTTTAACGATGGTTTTCATTTTATTCACAGAAAAAACGTCGATGATTTAGAACAGGAAAAGCACCTCTTACCTTTTCAAGTCGCTCATGATCAATATCTGCCATAACAAAACCACCGCCTGTTTTATAGCAATCTAATACCGTACCCCAAGGGTCGACAATCATACTATGACCAAACGTTTTTCGACCGTTAAGATGAAAACCACCTTGATTAGGTGCAATAACGTAACAAAGGTTTTCTACCGCTCTAGCACGTAATAATATTTCCCAATGAGCCGCGCCTGTTTCTGCGGTAAAAGCAGATGGCACCACTAAAATTTCTACACCTTCTTTACTCATTTTACGAAAAAATTCCGGAAAGCGTAGATCATAACAAACTGCAACGCCTAATTTACCAAAAGGCGTATCAAAAACTTGTGACTCTAAGCCTGGTTCGATAGAGTCTGATTCACGATAAACATCATTAGTACCCGGTACGTTAACATCAAATAAATGAACCTTATCATAGCGTCCCACCTGCTCGCCTTTATCGTTGTAAATCAGACAAGCCGCCCGGGCTTTATTAGCATCATCTGCTTGCAAAGGGATAGTACCGCCCACGACCCATACCGCATATTTTTTAGCGATGCTCGCTAAAAAATGTTGTATTGGGCCCGTACCTTCAACTTCTTTGGCCTTAAGTTTGTCGGATTCATGATCCCCCATCAAAGCGAAGTTTTCTGGCAAAGCTACTAGTTTTGCACCGGCCTTAACTGCTTCTGCAATGAGTTTTTCGGCTTCCAATAAATTAAAGCTAATGTTTGGGCTTGATGCCATTTGTATAGCTGCGCATTTACTCATATCGTCTCCCTATTATTTATTTTTGGGTTGCTTTACCCATGGAAAACCGGTAATACCGTTCCAGGTTTTTTGCAGCAAACCTTCGTTTTCATGTAGCGGAATAATTTGTGCGTCGTCCCAACCGCCTTTAACTTGATACTGCGAGCCAAAGAAAAAGCCTTCTTGATCCTTTCCTGTTAATGACTGGCCAATGAGCCCAACAACTTTGCCCATGATTGTACCAGCAATAGGTACAGCATCAGCACTTTTTGGGATGACACTGGCAATTTGATCTAAGTTTTTATTAATGAAATCAGTCTGCCCTGAAATATTAATTTTTGCAGGTATTGCATCAATCACTAAGTCACGAGTGATTGCTTTTCCATTTAATAAATTAAAATGTCCATTAATACTATTAAAAGTCAATCCTTGTTGAAAGACATCACTGAAATCAAGCTGCAAGCGCTTAACCCACTGAGCCATAGCCAATATACCCAATAATCGACCAAAGCCTGGTTCTATACTAAGAATACGACCATTTGTTAGATTTACGTCTAATTTTCCTTGTAATACCTGTAGAGAAAAATCATAAGGGGCGGCATGCCAATTTCCTGAAAAATCCACAACTGCGACTGTATCTACCAAGTCTTTAGTAATGCCCAACTGTGAAAGTGTTTGCCCTAGATTGGACACTTCTAAACGACCTTGCAACTGTGTTTCAGAATGCAACCCGTTTACGCCCCATTCACCTGACAATTGCAACTTTTGCTCCTTACCTGCCAACTCAAGATACTTAAGTGCCATGCCATGAGCGACACGTACAGTATCTATAGCCAAGCGCCCTAGATTGATCGTACGCCAATAGGTGTTTTCACTAGTAATTGAAAATAAGGGTAGCTCAGCAGGCACTAACTTTGGCTTAAGCTCTAAATCTTCTTTAACCGGCGCACTATCCACAGGCGTATCCATTGATTTTAATGCCGAGAAATCAATGGAAGTCAAAGCAAGATTAATTTTTTCAGCGCCGGTAATGTCAAGAGGAATTTTAATATTACCGACAGCGATATCACTTTTGATAACACCTGACCAATAACTTTTATCTGGTGTTAGAATCAAATCAAAAGCACCCAGAGAGTTATTTTTCCATTGAGCATGCGCACCATGAATTTTAATTTCTCGGATGTTATTTATAGCACCACTGTCTTTATTTTGCTGACCCGATAAAGCCAGCCATTCCTGCAACTTTAGTGTATCTTCATTAACTTCTAACTTTAGACCTTTCTGATTTGACTGTTGAACAACACCAGCGCCGACTAAAACATGACCTGAATCAATTTGTTTTTGAGCTAAATTTACTTTTATAGCGGCTTTTAGGCTATCGTTATAATCCAAATTAATGGGTAATATATCTTCTCCGCTCAACCCAAAAGTCAAAGACAATGGCTTTTTTTGCAAGGTTGTTTTTGACAGAAAGCCTGGTAACTGCAAGGCCACACCAACAAGATCAGATTGCACAATCAACTCCGTTGGAGCATCAGGAAACGGCAACCCTAAATTTAATTGGTAATCCAGCTCGCCTTGAGCAAACCCCCATCCCGATATTTTAAATTGTTTTTGTAAATCTGTAATTCCTGCACTACCCTTTATATTAAGGAAAGTTTGCTGATGATCCGCTTTATCAATATTAATTTTTATAGGGCGACCTAAGGCGATACCTCGAATACCATCACTATAAACACCTAGCTCTGTAAACTTCAAATCTCCCGTTATTTTACTTATCAATAAATCTAGTGCGCTGACATTAAGTTTAGCCTGATTAAATTGCGCAGAACCATATACTATTGGCTTAAACTCTTCAGCTAACGGCAAACTAAGGTCAAGTACGACTTGAGTTCTCCCTTGAGGAACGACTGCATCAACCAGAAAACCCACCGTTGACTTTAAGGGCGTCTGCTTTAAGAATTTAAATACATCAGTTATTTCGCCTTCTAACGCACCTTTTACCGTGAGTCGTTTGCTAGTTCCTAGCGCAGGATTAATAATGGTTGCCTGGGTAATATTAAGATGACTGCTTTGTCCTTGGCTTATCTCACAGCTCATGAAATTTTGTAAAACATCCACTTTACCGGCTAAATTGGTAAGCTGTGGCCAGTCAGGTAGATAAGCTAAATTAAGCTGATCGATATCAACATTAGCTTCAAACACGCCCTCTTCCATTTTAGTAGGAAATACTCCCAGTTTTCCGAAATATAACAACCTCCCTTGAGTGACTCGACCACTAAGAAAAGCCTGATCATACCAAATGACATCAGCGGGCTTCATCACTTTAGTGGGCAAATAATGTAGCAACTTACTAATATCATCACTAACATATGATGCTTGCATATCCAAAAAGGGCAAGTCATTGGTTTTGGGCAGAGTAAAGTTCAATCTAGCTTTACTCTTTAGCCCATTCAGATCCAACTTAAGCAAACGACTCGAGAGCAACCAATCGGACTCAGTTTGCAGCCACTTTACATTACCCTTAAGGCTACTGATGACAAAGGGTTCACGAAAAAAAGCAGACGTAATGAGTTCTGCATTCTCGGTCATCAAGCGCATCACTCCCGTTCTTTCATTACCCTGTATTTGGCCCGTTAAATTACTTACCCCAGGAAAACCAGCAAACGGACTCACAGCAAAATCTACAAATTTACCGTTAACAGCCAGCGCTTTTTCATCAAAATCAGCATATGCAGCAAATCGCTCTAAGCGTCCTTTTAAGTGCATTTTCTCTACAGCATTAGCTTGAACCTCATGCAAAGGTGCCATGAATTTAACTAAAACGGCAGCTTCTTGTAAATCCAGCGCTGATACAAATACTGCAAGCTTACGAAAAAACTGATCCTCTTTAGTGCTGCCTGCAACACTTAAAACCACATCAGGCCATTTAGTTATTGCACTAGTATCGACTGTTTCTAACAAAAACTTAGATACATCAAGCTGCCATCTATCATCCATTAACTTCCAATGTACTCTTGCTTTCAATTGCTCGATATGCAGGACATCATGTAGCTGATGAAACAAATCAACTTGTTTTAATTGAACGTCACTAGTCAATGCAATTAATTGCGCACCCTGTAATTCAGCCCAAGCATTTATATCGGCAACACCCGATCTAATATTCAATGGTATAGGCAAATTAAACGATGCCAGCTCAGACAAATTAAGCTTTTTACCTTCAATATAAACTGTACCATTTAGGGCTGAAGGCTCAAAAGCATTACCCTGTAAATCCATAGCGACCGCCAAGGTATCGCCATAATTTTCCGGCAGCTTGATCAAAAGATTAATTTTATGATGCTGCGATTGATTAATAATGGCTAAATCAACCGACTCAAAGGTAAGCGCTTTAGCCTGTATTTTTTGATCTAGCCAAGTTATTTCACTTTGCACCACTTCGAACTTACTGCCCTGTAATACCCATAGGGGCTGTTCATCACCGGCCTTCAATCCTTGAACAGAAAAGCTTCCATCTGGCTTACGAATTATGGTCAACTTGGTTCCCACCAAGGTTACTCGTGAAGAAGACAATAATTCTCGATTTACCAACATATCGAGGAGATTAATAGCCAAGCGTATTTCTTTCAGTTGAATAGCAGGCGGTGCATTAGTTTCAATCGAAGTAATAGTTATATCCTTAAGTATCAGCTCAGGACTAAAACCTCGCATTTTAGCGCCCAATTGACGAATAATAACTGGAGCGCCCACTAACTCACTAACACGAGCCTGCAATTGAAGTTGATAGCCTTCGATACCTGATAAAATAAAACGTACACACGTTAAACTAATAGCCAACACCAATAAAGACCAGAAAATAAGATGTCTAGTAGCACGTTTAATATGATGAATCATAAATATCGATTAAAGATACTTAGCTGAAAAATAAAAGAAAAAAGCTACACTTAGTAGCTTAAAGCAATACAACATCATACTGCTCCTGATTATATTGCGCCTCGGCTCTAAACTTGATCTGTACACCTAAAAACATTTCCAACTCCGCCAACATATCGGCATCTTCATCAAGTAACATTTCTACCACTTCATTAGAGGCTAACACCAAAATCGTTTGTACTTTGTATAATCTAACTTCTCTAATAATTTCTCTAAATATCTCCAAGCACATAGTTTCTGCTGTTTTTAATACCCCTCGCCCGCCACAGGCACTACAAGGCTCACACAAAATATGCTCAAGACTTTCTCGCGTTCTTTTGCGGGTCATTTCTACCAAACCCAACACCGACACTTCTGTAATTTTTGTTTTCGCTCGATCTTTTTCTAAGTTACGTTCCAGCGCTTGTAAGACCTGTTTCTTATGCTCTTCACTTTTCATATCGATAAAATCGATAATTATGATGCCACCCAAATTTCTAAGTCTAAGCTGGCGAGCAATGGTTTGCGCGGCCTCAAGATTAGTTTTAAAAATGGTTTCTTCCAGATTCCGACCACCGACATAGCCGCCTGTATTAACATCAACAGTCGTCATAGCTTCGGTTTGATCAAAAATCAAATAGCCACCAGATTTTAATTTAACCTTGCGCTCTAAGGCTTTTTTTATTTCATCTTCAACACTGTAAATATCAAATACCGGACACTCGCCCGTGTAATGTTCGATAACCGGTACAATTTCTGGCACAAAAATCTCTGCAAAACCCAGTAATAGATGGTAAGTTTCTTTCGAATCTACTCGTACCCTATCTATGCCCTCTTTATATAAATCCCTTAAGGTTCTAATGCTCAAAGGCAAATCTTTATGAATAAATTCCCTAGGCTTAGCATCGGCAATTTTTTCAGAAATGGATTCCCATAATTTCAGCAAAAACATCATATCGGCAATTAAGACTGTTTCCTCTACACATTCTGCGGCTGTCCTTGCAATAAAACCGCCACACTGATGTTCCTGCCTGAAACCATCAAGACAAGCTCTTAATCGAACTCTCTCAGCTTCACATTCAATTCGTTGCGATACACCCGAATTATTCGAATAGGGCATATAGACTTGATAACGCGATGGAATTGATATTTCCGTAGTTAAACGCGCGCCTTTAGTCCCTAGTGGATCTTTAACCACTTGCACAATAATATGCTGACCTTCATGCAAATAATGCTCAATAATCTCGGTACCCCTTTTTTCCAAATCTTTAGCACATAAGTCCGAAAGATGGATAAAAGCTGCTTTAGGTAGACCAATATCAACAAAAGCGGCCTGCATACCAGGCAACACTCGACACACTTCACCTTTGTAAATATTGCCTACTAAGCCTCGTTCACGGCTACGCTCAATAATGACTTCTTGCAATACACCATTTTCAATAACAGCAACACGCGTTTCTGGAGGCGTGACATTAATTAAAATTTCTTCACTCATTTGAAAAGTACCACTCCTTGATTAGATAAAAGTTCGGTTGTTTCGAATAAAGGTAAGCCCACGACTCCCGAAAAACTGCCTTTAATAGCTGCCACAAACATAGCGCCCAATCCTTGTATGGCATAACTTCCGGCTTTGTCTAGCGGCTCACCACTATGCCAGTAAGCTAAAATTTCTTGCTCTTGCAAGTGCCTAAACGTGACCTCTGTGACGCTAACAGCCTGTCCATGCTCTTGGCCACGAACAGAAATAGCACTATAAACCTGATGGGTTTTTCCAGATAACCGCATCAACATCGTCAGAGCATCCGCCTGATCTTTAGGTTTACCCATAATCATTTCTCCCAAAACAACCGTCGTATCGGCGGCTAAAATGGGTATGTTCGGGTTCAATCGTGCCTTACAGGCAGCCGATTTTTCTGCGGCTAGCCGCTGCACATAGGCTAAGGGTGACTCATTAGCTCTAGGTGTTTCATCAATATCTACTGGATAGACTTTATAAGTCACATTGATTTGATCAAGCAATTCTTGTCGACGAGGTGACGCTGAAGCGAGAATAATCTGTGCAGTCATTAACGATGATAAGGGTGGTTATTAAGAATGCTCCAGGCGCGATAAAGCTGTTCGGCAACGATTATACGCACTAATGGATGCGGAAAGGTAAGCTTAGATAAACTCCAAGACTCCCTAGCTAATTGTTTAACAGAATCAGCTAAACCTTCAGGACCGCCTATTAAAACAGCAACATGCTGACCGCCTTCCAACCAACGTTGCATGGCTAGCGCTAACTCAGGCGTAGACCATGGTTTACCCGGTATATCTAAGGTTACAATATGCGTGCCCTGAGGAATAGCCGCAAGCATACGCTCACCCTCCTCTTTAACAATTCGGGCAACATCGCTGTTTTTTGTGCGCTTACCCGGGGCAATTTCTTTAAGCACCAACTCGCACTCACGCGGTAAACGCTTGGCATATTCATCATAGCCTTGCTGTACCCAGCTGGGCATACGGTTTCCTACTGAAATTAGATTTATTTGCATGGGTACGCAGGATACAGACAACCTAGAGTTGATGCAATGACACTCTTTATAACACCGAGACCTGTGCATGAAATAATGTAATCAAATTGTAGTGGTCGATTTAATACGGACATCAGCATTGTGATTAGACTTTAACAATATCGGATATAAAAATTGCCATTATCTATGAATTAACACACATGAAGAACGATGCAGACCTTGCTTTAAAAGAATTTTTAAATAAATATCAATCCAGCGATATCGACACGAGTATTTTTGAAGAAAATTGCAACCAGTCTCAATGAAGTAAAACGGAAGCTAGGGATTATATAACTAAGAAATCGGACACCTGCTTTTGGTGCCCGATCATGGCCTTACATTAAATTTGCGTATTGAGGCAAACCCTTAAACTCCAACAGTAATACTCAGCACATCGCTCCAATGCCCGACTTGCTCGTCGTGTAAGCGATAGATGGCTTTATATTTCCATACGGCACTGGTAGTGGGCAAGGGCTCGCTATCAGTAGTATTAGGTTCGGTATTGATAGTCAGAAAAATAAAACCAGCACCCTCACCTCGATCTACCCAAATTTCTATGGCGGCAGCAGCCCCTTTAGTCCAAGCGATAATCGGATGTCCGGCTTTATTTTGAGCGCTTAAGCTAGGTTTCCAAGTACTGGGATCTACTACTGTCGTTGTGCCAATCAAGCCTAAATCTAAACCTATAGCCGAGGTATAGTTTTTATGGCTTTTAAGATGCGCCACTAAAGCAGATAGCCTAGGAATAATGCCAGAACTCACTGCGGGTGGTATCGGCTCAACCAGCATGGGTGGCACAGTCCAGCCCAGAATAGGGGCACTACCATCACGTAATATATTTTTAAATTCTGTTAAATGGTGAGCATAAGCTTGCATATCGCCCATGATTTTCAAGATATGGCGAAAGGCGAGCGCATCCGCTTGAAGACTGGCCAAATCCTCATTAGTCACCTCTAATATCGCGGCATAATGGGGCAAGGTGCTGGCCGCATGATCTAACAAATCAGCTTTTCCGACATCGGTATTAGGCATATAAGTATTGCTTGTCATAATAATTCCTTAGGGTTTAGTGTTGGTTGGTGAGTGCTACGCAAGCTTTACTGAACGCTTAGCGCAGCTAGCCTAGCGTTTTAGCTATCGTTAGCTCAAAAATGTTGATCTTATTAAGTGTTCCACAAAGCTGATAGAGTGTTACTCCAACCTTGCTGAGTGTTCAGCAAAGCAGGTAAAGGCTAATTACTGCCTGCGGAGCATTTAGCTAAACCTACGGTAGTCTTCGGCATTACTCGCTTAGCGCTCAGCAAGGTCTGAGTAGCCTTCTCCGTAATTGAAGAGTGCTAGCTACTCACCTGATGAGCACTTAGCAAGGTTGCAATAAGACTATAGTAGATAAAAAAAAGACTTAACACGACTGTATAAACACCGAGCTAGATCAGAGTACTTATCAGCAAGATCAAGGTAATACTTAACAAGATGCGACTAGCGTTCAGCCATGCTTGCAGAGCATTGCTCCAATATTGCGTAACGCTCTACTATTATAAAAACAGGCTATAGCTATATTAAAAATATGGTAACGCATGGGTTAATTCGCCAAAAATGGAATCTAGTCATAGAAAACCGAAATTCTTCTCTAGTTGGCGACTACTTTATAACCTTAAGACCTCTAAAGATCAATGATTATCTTATCAAAGGTTCGACATTTATCAATGTTTTCAGCCTTAACCAGCATTCTGTCTATGATCATCAGAATAAACGCTAACAATTTTAGTCGAGGTACTAGCTACTTAGCTTTAGCATTTACCCGCTACTAGCACTACTAGGAGGATTACAAATCCATACCCCACATGATGAATTTAAAACTTGAATCTAAGTATTAATCGTTGCATAAGTCATTGCATGAGAAGGCTGAAAGCTCTATGTGATCCGTAGAGGGTAAATAAAATAAAACAGATAAATACACACTTATAAGCACCTGAAAAACATCCCATTCGTCATCACGGCATGGACTGCCGGAATGACGATTTACCCACTAAAATTCACATAAAGTCAGATTGAATTATAGGGTTCTTAACATAGGAAAAGTGCAAAAACTACTGAGACGATTAACATCATCAAAAATACCTTGCAGACTACATTCTGCAAGGTGTAGTCTTGGCTCTCAATCAACGTAACTCTATCTTTAAAAACGCACGCAGTATTTAAATCCATAGGCCAATATCACCTAGTAAAACCGATACACGAGGGCATAGCAATAAGCTTTTTTTACAGTTTTATGGATTTACCTGAGATAATAATAAAAATAATTAATAATAATAACCCTTAACGACGAGACGCAAACTATGTCAACATTTCCTATCGATCTTGGTGCTTATGAGCGCATAAGCTTAGATCCAAGCATTAGTACCCTTACTGACTCACAAAGAGCGAGTCTTAAAGCTAACATCCAATTATGTCGTGATGCTATTGTCTTCTTTACCGCCACTGGTGCGGCTAGAGGCGTGGGCGGTCATACTGGCGGACCATACGATACAGTGCCTGAAGTTATGATTATGGATGCTTTATTTCGTGGCTCTGCTAATCAATTTGTACCTATCTTTTTTGATGAAGCGGGTCACCGTGTGGCGACTCAATACCTGATGTCTACATTAAACGGCGACTTACCTGCTGAACGTTTAATGGAATACCGCGCCGCTCACTCTCATTTACCTGGCCATCCAGAACTAGGTTTTACACCTGGTGTAAAGTTTAGCTCAGGTCGCTTAGGACACATGTGGCCTTATGTTAATGGTGTCGCTATCGCAAATCCTCGCAAAGTTGTTTTTTGCTTAGGCTCTGATGGCTCACAACAAGAAGGCAACGATGCTGAAGCAGCTCGCTTAGCGGTTGCTCAAGGTCTGAATGTTAAACTAATTATTGATGACAATGATGTCACTATCGCTGGCCATCCTTCTAAATATCTAACTGGCTGCACGACTGCTAAAACTTTAGCTGGCCAAGGCGTTACTGTATTAGAAGGCGACGGCGAAGACCTTGATGATCTTTACAAACGTATTTGTATCGCTGTTAATACCGATGGCCCTGTGGCAGTGATTAACCATCGCCCTATGTGCCCTGGCATTGTTGGCCTTGAAGGTTCAACTCACGGACATGACGTTATCTCTGTTAAAGTCGCTGTTGAGTATTTAGAATCTCGCGGCCAACAAGCAGCTGCAGATCACCTTAAAGAAATTAAAGCGCCTAAAAATGATGCTGTATTCCTAGGCTCTAGTGATCGTTGGGATGCTAACCGTAATGTGTTCGGCGATGCGGCTGTTGAAATTTTAGGTCGTTTAAGCGAAGCTGAACGTTACGAAAAAGTCCGCGTAGTTGATAGTGACTTAGAAGGCTCTTGTGGTTTGTTCAAAATCCACGCAGCATTTCCTGAAGTGTTTATTTCTTCAGGTATTATGGAACGTGGTAACTTTTCTGCAGCGGCTGGTTTCGGCATGGAAGCAGGCAAGCAAGGTATTTTTGGTACCTTTAGTGCTTTCTTAGAAATGCTGATGTCTGAAATCACTATGGCACGTTTGAATAACTCAAACGTACTAAGTCATTTCTCACATTCAGGCATAGACGATATGGCTGATAACACTTGCCATTTTGGTTTAAACAATATGTTTGCTGACAATGGCTTAAGTGATGGCTATGCCACTAACCTTTACTTTCCAGCAGATCCTCTGCAAATGAAAGCCTGTCTTGAAACTATTTTCTTTAATCCTGGTTTACGTTTTGTATTTTCAACACGCTCTAAAGTGCCAACGATTTTGAATACTGAAGGTCAAGATTACTTTGGCGGCGATTATCAGTTTATCTCTGGTAAAGATGAAGTTATTCGCGAAGGTACCCACGGCTATATCGTCAGCTTCGGTGAATCTTTGTATCGTGCTTTAGATGCAGTAGAGCGCTTAAAGCTAGAAGGTATCGATGTTGGTTTAATCAACAAACCTACCTTGAATGTTATTGATGAAGATATGCTGGCCAAAATCGGTAATTCACCGCTGGTATTAGTTGTCGAATCTTATAACCGCAAAACAGGTTTAGGTAGTCGCTTCGGCTCTTGGTTACTAGAACGTGGCTTAACACCTAAGTACGCGCACATTGCGACTCATAAAGAAGGTTGCGGCGGTCTTTGGGAACAATTCCCACATCAAGGCCTTGATCCAGCTGGAATTATGGCTAAAGTTAAGGACATGTTAAAAGCTTAAGGATTAAGCCAAGAAAAGGGCGCATTCAATGCGCCCTTTTTTTTGCCTAAAAATTATGGGCTACCAACTTAAAACGGTACAGTTTAGCTTAAATGCTCACTTTAGACAGGGCTCTCCTAAGCACAGACAAAGGGCGAAGGGTTAAAGGCGAAGAGTTAAGCCTAGAATCTGTAGCTCCTTAAGTTACTGGCTTCCTAGGCATAATCTTTCGCCCTGAGCCTTTCGTCTACGCAGAAACTGTAGCGTTTTAAGTTGGTAGCCCTAACATTTGCATTTATCAATTTAATCCCATAGACTGCCTATCGATCTAACTTACGGAAGCGACTACAATTTTTATGGCAAAAGAGCGTGTTATACAAATTAACCACGGTGGACTAGGACGCTTACTCAATAGCATACAGACGCAGTTTATCGGTATGTTAAGAATATGGTCTATACCGATTGTATTAATGCTCAGTATCGCCTCTGGATTTACCACATACTATGGCTTATCTTATTTTATAGTTCCTTGGATCGCCTTGGTCATCACCATCGCTATTCAATCAATTATCGTTATTTGTTCATTAGAGATTGCCAGCATACACTGGAAAGCTAATCGCTCACGTTACCTTAGTGTAGTCATCTCCTTATTAATCGCTATTACTGCCTCAATAACCTTTTCTTATTTTAAATTTTATGAAGTTTCACAAAGTGAGACCATACAAATTAATCGAATTAATGAAATACGCAAAGAGGTTAATGATTATCTAGCCGCCATTTTGATCAGTAAAGGTGACATTTTAAGGCTGCAAAACATCG
>CAIVGC010000282.1 GCA_903905335.1 uncultured Methylococcaceae bacterium | reverse complement strand
GTTGTGACTGCGTAACATCAGTGATTAAATTAAGTTTCATATTTTTATGTTTTCATTAGCACTAGTGCTATTTGATTTTAATTTTGGGTGGAAGGGCATTATTAATTTACGCAACTCCTCAAAAAACAATATTGATATAGCAACCGATGATGCGAGTAACCAATCGTTCAGTGTCAATGTTGTGGTATGAAACAGTATTTGTGCAGGTGGCCAATGAATAACTACGATTTGTAATAGCAGCACTAAAGTAATCGCCAAGCACAGTATTTTGTTGCTGAAGAGATCTCGGTTAAAGATGCTGCTTTTTTCAGATCTTGCATTAAAAACATTAATGACCTGAAACAATACAAAAGTAGTAAAGGCCAGTGAGGTGGCATGGAGATGTTCTCCTGTTTGTAAACCAAAGTATAAAACACCCAAAGTACCTATGGCCATGATGATTCCATAGCTCAATAAATTAGCTAAACGAGGCCATGAAAGTATACGTTCGTTATGATCTCGAGGCGCTGCCAGCATGCTCTCTGTGTGAGCTGGATCTACGCCCAGAGACAGGGCAGGCGGCCCATCCATGATAATATTAATCCACAGTAGTTGTATGGCAGTAAAAGGAACGGGCAATCCCAGTAAAGGTGCTAAAGCAACGGTGAGTATTGCACCTATATTAGTTGAAAGCTGAAAGCGAACAAATTTAACAATATTGTCGTAAACATTTCGACCTTCTTTGACAGCCTTAACGATGGTTGTGAAATTATCATCGGTTAATATGATCGTAGCAGCATCCTGAGCGACATTGGTGCCGGTGATGCCCATGGCAATGCCGATATCGGCTATTTTTAGAGCAGGTGCATCATTAACGCCATCGCCCGTCATAGCAACTATATGGTTATTGGCTTTTAACGCTTTAATAATACGTACTTTCTGTTCAGGGGTGATGCGTGCGAAAACATCTATAGCGTTAATGCAGCTTGCCAATGCCTGATCATTTAGAGCCGCAAGCGCTTCACCTTCAATGACATTAGCCATTAAGCCGAGTTCTTGCGCTATCGCAACGGCTGTTATTTTTTGATCGCCAGTAATCATTTTAACGGCAATGCCTGCTTGCCGACAGAGTTTGATAGCTTCCTTTACTTCAGCTCTGGGCGGATCCATTAAGCCTATGAGTGCGATAAAGTTAAGGTTTTCGATGTAGTGAAATAAATCCGCATCGGTTTGAAATGAAGTGGATGGTAGTGTGGTTTCGGCGACGCCTAGTACTCGATAACCGGCGCTAGCGATAAGCTCATTTTGAGCCAGAAAAGTATCTTCAAGGTATTGATGGTCATGGGTCGTGGTTTGACAGAGCTTTAGTAATACTTCAGGTGCGCCTTTAACAAAGACTTTGATTTCATCACCCTTTTGATGAAAGGTGGCCATGAATTTATGTTTTGCATCAAAAGGAATTTCTGCAATTCTAGGCCATTGATTAATGACTTGTTTCTGGTTGATACCTGCTTTGGCGGCAAGGACCAATAAGGCAGCTTCCATGGGGTCGCCTAACACTTGATCGCCCTGTAGGTGACTATTATTACAGAGCACTAGCGGTAACAACAGATTAGAATTTTCTTCTGGCGAACAGCTAGGTGAAATTTTACCGGTAAGCTCATAACCTTCACCACTGACGTTATAGTGCTGATTCTTATAAAAAAAGGTACGCACTGTCATTTGATTAACAGTTAAAGTGCCGGTCTTATCGGTACAGATCACGGTTGTACAGCCCAAGGTTTCGACGGATGCCAAACGTTTAACGATAGCGCGCTGACGTGCCATGCGATGCATCCCCAAGGCCAGTGTAACTGTTACAACGGCTGGCAAGCCTTCTGGTATGGCGGCTACGGCTAAAGCGATGGTATTAAAGGCGGTTAGTATTAGCGGTTCTCCACGTGCTAAGGCACTTATAAATAGAATAACAATAATGGCCAGGGCACAGGCAGCTATACGTTTGCCTAGGCTATCTAGCTGGGCTTGTAGTGGTGTAGTACCCTCTTCGGTTTCGGCTAGTAAGTTGGCAAGCTTGCCTATTTCGGTATTCATGCCCGTAGCTGTCACTATCATTTCCCCATGTCCATGGGTCACTGAATTATTCATATAAAGCATGTTGCTACGTTCTGCAAGGACTAGTGATGTTTTTTCAAGCTTACTATGATGTTTCGTAATAGGCGTTGATTCTCCGGTCAGCGATGATTCATCAACTTCTAAGGCTTGTGCAAACAGGATGCGACCATCCGCAGGTATTTTTCTGCCCGCTTCGAGTATGACTATATCGCCAAGTACTAATTGGTCGGCCAATATCTCAAGTGTTTGTCCATTGCGACGTACAATGGATTGTAAAGGAAGCATTTTTTTTAGGGCGGTCAACGATTTTTCAGCTTGAAATTCTTGATAGAATCCCAACAAGGCATTGATAATCACAACCACTAAAATAACAAGACCGTCTTTTATGTCACCTATAGTCGTGGCTAATAATGCCGCTGCAAGCAATACAAGAATAAGGATACCTTTGAATTGAGATAGTAATAAATGTAAAGCAGAGCGGGGCGCTATTTCTGTAAGTCTATTGGCGCCGTAATGCTTTAAGCGTTTTTTGGCTTCGTCTGCACTTAAGCCTAAGATAGAGTCTGAGGTCAATTCTTGAGTGACGGCTTCTGTCGACAGGGTATGCCAAGTAATTTGAGAATGGTCACCTGAAGACGCCTCTTTTTGCTGTAGTTGTAGCCAGGCCTGCCAAACAGATAGCAATACTGCCAAAATCACGGGGCCTAAAAAAATGCCGATAGCACCGAAAGCAGATAAGCCTCCTAGCACTCCGAATAATACGATGGGAAAAGGGACTTGACCAGCACCGCTAATGACTAATGGACGTACGACATTGTCGATAGTGCTAACAGCCAGAAATCCCCATAGTAATAAGCCGATGCCAGGCCAAAATTGATTAGAAACAATAAGTATTATGCTTAAAGGCAACCATATCAACGTTGCTCCCATAGGAATGATGGCGAGTAAGGCGGTTATTAAGCCAAATAATAAGGGCGCCTTGATGCCGGCGACTGCATAACCAATACCGGCTAGTAATCCTTGGCTAAGTGCGGCCAGCACTAGACCGTAAACTACGGCGCGTGTAGTGGTTCCTGCCGTTTGTAGATAGATTTGTTGGTATGGACCCAAAAAACTAATTAAGCCTTGTTGTAATTGCTTAATGATACTTAAGCCATCACGAAAACAAAAAAACACCGTTACTAGAATGACGCCCAATTTCATGATGTTGCGACCAATACTACCAAGCAGTTGGGTAAGTTCTCCCAGCCATTGCCCTAACCAATTAGTGAGTTGACTGCTGAACTCTGCTTGGTTAGCAATAAATTGATCTATAGCATCTTGTAAATGTCGCCCTAACCAAGGGATTTGGCTTATAGGCTGGGGTAGGTGATAAGTATTGCTAGTAAAATTAATGGATAGGCTTTGATAAGCAAGTTTAGTCTCATTTTGTAATAAGGAACCCAAGCAATAGAGACTTAGCGTAATCACAATAGTCATTAGGCAGGTCATTACGCTAGCACTTAGGGTATCTTTATTATGTAGTCGATGTCTTAGCCATTGGTAAGCAGGCCACATCACATAGACTATAATAATGGCCCAAGTCAGTGGCATTAAAAGCTCACTGAGTACCCTATAACTCAATACTAAAAGAACGGCTAGTAAAGTACAGGGGATGAGCAAACGTATAGCTTTAACTAAAAAATCATTCATCATTATGACCAAACTAAGGATTAGTAGATTAGATATCTTTCCTAAATATGACTCTAAGTGAATCATAGTGGGTAAGCCGTCAT
>CAIVGC010000281.1 GCA_903905335.1 uncultured Methylococcaceae bacterium | reverse complement strand
TCTTCCCCTACGCCTAGCATAAGTCCTGATTTCGTCGGAGTGGTGGGCTGAGCAATACTCTATGTCCTTAGTAGTTCTAATGAGCCTTGATAATCCGCACCAGGGCGTACTTGCTTATAGAGTCTAGGTACTGTTTCTAAGTTATGGTTGAATACATCGCAGGGTTCTAATGCGAGTATCGCTACCGCTTTATCGATACGACCTCTAAAATCAGGTACTAAGATTTCAATTTTGGTAGACGGTGTTTGTAAACGTATCTTTTTGATGCAGTCTGCAAAATGTCCTGCGCCACCATCTCTTAAGTCATCACGATCTACTGAGGTAATAACCACATATTTTAAGGTCATGGCTTTAATGGCATCTGCTAAGCTTTGTGGCTCGTTAATATCAAGTGCTAGCGGTTTGCCATGCGCGACATCACAGAAAGGGCAGCGACGTGTACATAAGTCGCCCATAATCATAAAAGTTGCAGTACCGTGTTGAAAACATTCGCTGAGATTAGGGCAGGCCGCTTCTTCACAAACCGTATGTAATTTGTGTTCGCGTAATAACTGTTTTATTTTGGTGACTTCATCGCTGGCTGATAGCTTTACCCGTATCCAGTCAGGTTTTCGTAAAACGATATCAGCAGGCTCAACCTTTATTGGAATACGAGCTAGTTTTTTAGTACTGCGTTGATGAGATTCAGGAGTAGAGCGCGAAGGGGCTTGAGTAGTCATTTTGATAAAGTCGTGGTGATAGTGCGGACTAGGGAGTTTGCAAGTTTATCGATACTGATGTTGACACCTAAATCATATAGTTGTGTGACTTTAAGGTCCGAATAACCACAGGTATTAATATGATCAAAAGGTTGTAAGTTCATATTGTTATTTAAACTTAGGCCATGATAGCTGCAATTTTTCTTGATTCTTAAGCCAATAGAGCCAATCTTTTTTTCTTCAACATAAACGCCTGGGGCATTGGTTTTTGCATTAGCAATAATGCCGTATTCTGCTAGTGTGCTAATCATAGAGCTCTCAAGTAATGTGACCAGTTCACGTATATTAAGTTGTAATCGCTTAAGATCAAATAATGTATAGATTACTAGCTGACCAAGACCATGATAAGTAACTTGTCCGCCACGATCTGATTGGATTAGTGGAATATTACCGATATTTAGTAGATGTTCGCGTTTGCCATTTAGACCTAGGGTATAAACAGGATTATGCTCAACGACCCATAATTGGTCATGGCTATCGTTAGTTCGTTCCTGAGTGTAACGCTGCATATTTTGCCAAGTATCAGTATAGTCCTGCAGTCCTAGATTACGTATGATCATGAACGTTTTAGGGTCATATAGATGCTGTTCTTGATTAAAAATTCTATTATTACAGCGCCATCTTTACATGAGGGTGATCAGTTAAGTCTTGGTAAATAGCATCCAATTGTTGTTTGCTAGTAGCTTCAATGATGACCGTTATTCCCATAAAGTTACCGTCTTTGCTAAGGCGAGATTTTACAGCATCCTCATTCATATTAGGGGCATGGCGACGGACTATTTCTACTACTATTAGATCGAGCTCCACATCTGCTTTACCCATAGCTTTAATAGGGAATTGGCATGGAAATTCAAATAACGTTTCTTCACTCATAGTAGGGATTTTTTGTAAGCTTGAAATAAATGATTGATGATATGCCATACGGAACCTGGCTTACCATCACCTACGAGCTTAGAGTCTAGTTCTACGACAGGAATTATTTCTCGTGTTGAGCTAGTCACCCAAATCTCACTGGCTGCTTGTATGGAAGCGAAGGATATATTATCTTCTCTGCAAGGTATGTCATTTTTTCGTGCAATGTCTAAAATTACATCCCTAGTAATGCCGGGTAAAATACTATTGCTTTTAGCTGGTGTAGTTAGGATTCCATCAATGACTGCAAATATATTGCTCGCTGCGCCTTCAACAACATACCCTTCTTTTATTAATAAAGCTTCTGCGCTACCATTCTCTATCGCTTCTTGTCTATGTAAGATATTTCCTAAAAGAGTTATGGCTTTTATATTACAAAATTGCCAGCGACTATCGTCTACGCTGATTGCTTTTATGCCATTGTTTAAATCGGCAAAGGGTACGATATTTGAGCACATGGCAAAAACAGTCGCGGGAACGTTGTCAGGAAAAGCATGGTCTCTTTTAGAGGCGACGCCACGTGTAATTTGTAGATAAATATACTGGTCGAATTGAGGATCTAAAAGTGGAATTAGAATTTCTAGCCATTGCTCACGACTGTGTGGATTAGCAAGTTTAATACCTGCTAGGCTGTTTTCTAAGCGTTGCAAATGATCTTGAAAATGAAATAGATGACCTGAATAAGAGGGTATTACTTCATAAACCCCATCGCCAAATAAAAAGCCACGATCTAAAACTGAAACTTTTGCTTCATTAAGTGGAATGTAGTTGCCATTTAAATAGACTGTTTTATTTTTCATCGCCAGATTTTCCCATCAATAAAACTGCACTATCGAAAAGGCGATAAAATATGTTGCCTTGATTAATTGTTTGTAATGCAACCAGGTCTTTTTCGATGATCAAATCATCTTTTAGTGTTACTTTTACGGAGCCAAGTTTTGTGTGTTCATTGATGGGTGCAATGATTTTTTTATCAATATTAATAACGGCTTTTAGGTCTGAATAAAGTCGGCGTGGAATAGTGACATATAGATCTTCGGTTAGACCTAATGGTATGATTTTGCTAGAGCCCTTCCAAATTTTAGCTTCATTTAGAGGTTTATTCCCTTCATATAATCGGTGTGATTCATAAAAGCGAAAGCCATAATTAAGTAGGGTCTGATTTTCATTGGCTCTAGCTTGGGCACTTTTTGTGCCCATTACGACAGAAATAAGTCGCATGTCTTCTCTAAGAGCTGAGGCAACTAGGCAGTATCCAGCATCATCTGTAAAGCCAGTTTTTACGCCATCTACTGATTCATCTCGGGAAAGAAGTTTATTGCGGTTTTGTTGAGTTATTTTATTGTAAGTAAATTCTTTTTGAGAAAACCAACGATAATATTCAGGGAATTCTTTAATTAAGGCGGTAGTCAGTATTGCTAAGTCGCGTGCGCTACTGTAATGGTCTGAACTTGGCAAACCGTCACTATTTTTAAAATGACTGTTACTCATTCCTAGGCGCGCTGCGTGTTGATTCATCATGTCCGCAAAGGTAGACTCATCTCCAGCAACGTGCTCAGCTAGAGCAACACTTGCATCATTGCCTGATTGAATTATAACGCCCTGTAACAAATCTTGGATTTTAACTTGATTGCCAAGTTCTAAGAACATCCGAGAACCTGAAGTCTTCCAAGCTTTTTCGCTAATGATTACAGAATCATCTAGGTGCAAGTGACCGATGCTAAGTTCTCTAAATACAACATAGACTGTCATTATTTTGGTAAGGCTTGCAGGTGCTAGTCTTGCATCAGCATTGTTTTCTGCTAATACTTTTCCCGTATGAAAATCTTCTAAAAAAAAGGCGCTGGCAGCAATAGTTGGTGCAGGTGGTGTAGTGATTTCATTTTCCTGAGCGTTTGCTTTAGAAAAAATTATGAATAAGCTGAAAAACCAAATTAAGTAAAATTTATTAAAAGGATGCATTGCTCTTTAATGTCAACAGGAAAAATATTTTTGGACTACATTATAACACGCGAGCTTTGTGATAGGTTGGATTCAGTAACAAATTGTGTATTGGTAATTCCAATTTCAGCAAGTTGTTGGTTAAGTTCGTTTGCATTAACGGTTGATTTAATCGGTCCTATTTGGACTTTATATAGAGTTGATTTTTTATAGGTAGATGATCGGATATTAACTGAGGGTAAATTGCTGGCAGCAATCTTATTTTTCAAATCTATAGCTTTCTTTGCTGTTCCAAAGCTACCGACTTGTAGAAAAACTTGCTTTGCTTGAGTTGCAGCTAGTTGCTGAATTTTTGGTAGCGCTTGCTTAGAAGATATGGCTTTTATTTCAATAGTGCTAGAGTTACCTTCGCCCAGATCTAAATTTTTAGCGGCAGCGTATGATAAATCAATTTCTTTGTTGCCAACAAAAGGCCCTCTGTCATTGATTCTTACAATGATACTCCGATGATTAGTCAGATTGGTGATTTGTGCGTAAGAAGGAATAGGTAGTGTTTTGTGAGCAGCTGTCATCGCATACATGTCGAAAATTTCGCCAGTTGCTGTTTTTTTGCCATGAAAGCCAGGTCCATACCAAGAAGCTATGCCTTGTTTTAAGTAACGGCTAATGCGGGGGAGTAGATTTTCTTCAGAGTTTTGCTCGTCTTGAGAATTAAGACTTAAAATTGCATGCTGTCTTGCTGTAGAAGATTCTACTGGGAGTGGGTAAGCAGTATTTGCAGTTTTAATTTGTTCTGATGAACAGCCAAATAATGTAAGAAGTAAAGTGACTAGAATTATTTTATTCATGGGAAGTTGCCTTTTTTATTTAAAATAGACTGACTTAATTGGTAAACAGCCATAGCATATAAAGGGCTATGGTTATAACGGGTGATAACATAAAAGTTATCTAAGCCCGCCCAGAGTTCATTAGTTTGTTTTTGTCCTAATGGTTGCTCAAAAGAAAGTAGTTTTACTTTAGTCGTTAAAGAAGGAGTAGGCCTCATAGTTTTTAAGTTGAGTAATTCTAACTGGTCTTGTCTTAAGTCCGGCTTAAGTCCACTGGATAATGTTATTTTTGAATCATGTTCGCTTATAAATGACACAGGAATTGCTATAGCTTGACCCGTTTGCCAATGTTGTTTAGTTAAATAGTTGGCTATACTGGCTATGGCATCACTGGGGTTGTGCCAGATATCTTTATAACCATCATGATCGAAATCAAC
>CAIVGC010000280.1 GCA_903905335.1 uncultured Methylococcaceae bacterium | reverse complement strand
CTTGTATCTGTAACGCCTTAAGTTGTTAGCCTCCTAGACTTAATCTTTCGCCCTGAACCTTTTGTCTGGGCTGAAACTGTCCCGCTTTAAGCTGGCAGCCTTATTTACTAATATTGTTATTGCTTTCAATGAGCCATTTAAAAAGTTAAGTTAATGCCTCTTTTTTAAGTGACTAAAAATAGCGGATCTAATAAACTATAGGTGTTTAAATCACCCTTATTCCACAATATTCATACGTATACTAAGAGATCAGTCACACATGAATCGAACAGGTCTGGAAGCTTGGTTTTTTTTAGTTTTCGTTTTAGGCTTAACTGCTTGTAATAATAATTCAGTTAGGGATCTTCCTGATAAAAATGCTAACGACTTAAGCTTGTTGCAATCGCAAAGTTCTGCCTCCCAAAATACTTATAAATCACCGACTCAATACGGAACTTTTATAAAGCCTGGTGAGCTTGAGCCGGCTGTCGATTTTTGGCGTAAAACATATGCTGTATGGCGACGCTCGGAAGTTGCTGTGCATGACGACCGCTATATGGATGTGATTTATGAAGTCTTTGTATTGCCGGGCAATGTAGGCGAAGGTTTAACGAGTGAACAAAAGGAAGTAGTCAGTCATCATCGAGAATTTTGGAGAGCACAGTTATCGGTTCTGGAAGCTAAAATACATAATAACGAACCTTTAAATGCTAACGATAGGCAAATAGTCGCTAAATTAACGCGTAATGGTCGGCAGATTCATTATATGGTAACCGGCGCTTCTCAGCGTATACGATCTCAGCGTGGTACTCGTGAGCGCTTTAAGCAAGGCTTAGATATTAGTCAGCGTTATGATACGCAATTTAGAAGAATATTCAAAGACGCGGGATTGCCTGAAGATTTAGCCTATTTGCCTCATGTAGAGTCCTCCTTTCAGTTTTCAGCGAAATCCTCTGCTGGGGCAGTCGGTATGTGGCAATTTACAAAGTCTGGCGCGCAAACTTTCATGCCAGATAATAATAAAATTGATCTACGCTTAGATCCTGTTGCTTCTGCTGTGGGTGCAGCTAATTATTTAAGGCATGCTTATAAAAAACTAGGCGATTGGCCCGCCGCTATTACTTCTTACAATCATGGTATTGGCGGTATGAAGCGCGCCCAAAATCAAGTGGGTCGAGATTTTGTTCAAATTGTAGATACTTATACGGGGCCGGCCTTCGGTTTCGCCTCTAGGAACTATTACGCTCAGTTCTTGGCTGCTCGTGAAATTGCCAACAATCCTAGGCAGTATTTCCCATAAACCACATGCGATAATAGCTAAGCAAGTATTTTGCAGGGGGGTAATAATTTCAATGTCTTGGGAGTAATGTGTCGACTGCTTTAAGCTGCGCAGCATTAGGGCATGATATTGATATGATATACTGCTGCTATAAATGTATATTTTGAGCGGTCACAACTGTAGAGCTCCTGTAAGTTGAGCTAAGGCTAGAAATAGCCATAGTCGATAACTATGAGTGGTTGCTCATGATAGGTTAATCCCATCTACATTAAAAAGTTGTAACCTATAAATGATATTTCCAATAAACAGTGAGTTAATTGCATTGCAAAGTTCAGGTAATTTAATGTCAGGCTTCCTACTCGTTACAGGTGCTCAGGGTTTTGTAGGTCTACCGTTATCAAAGGCGTTAGTAGAACAAGGTTATAGGGTTCGAGGTGCGGTACGTGCTAACTTTGAAGCTAATGACCAGCAAGAAACACTATCGGTAGGCGATATTAATGGCGATACGCTTTGGGCTCCTGCTTTAATTGATGTCGCGGTAGTGATTCACTTGGCTGCTCGTGTGCATGTCATGAATGAGACGGCGGATGATGCATTGTCGGCCTATCGTAAAGTCAATGTTGATGGGACTTTAAACCTTGCCAAGCAAGCCGTTCAGGCGGGAGTCAAACGCTTTATTTTTATCAGCTCGATTAAAGTGAATGGCGAAGGCACGGTGTTAGGTATTCCTTATAATGAAGAGCAGGCCCCTGCTCCTGTGGATGCTTATGGGCGCTCTAAATACGAAGCCGAGCTGGCCTTGCAGCAATTAGCCAAAGACACAGGTTTAGAGGTCGTAATTATTCGCCCGACCTTAATCTATGGCCCGGGTGTTAAAGCTAATTTTAGAGCCATGATACGCTGCCTAGATTTAGGCCTGCCCCTGCCATTAGGAGGTATCCGTAATCAACGCAGTTTATTGGCGTTAGATAATTTAATTGATTTAATACAAGCTTGTATTGCCCATCCTGCCGCTGCTCAGCAAACCTTTTTAGCCTCAGATGGTGTGGATTTGTCTACGCCCGAATTGTTAACGGCCATGGCGGAAGCACTTAGTAAACCCGCTAGGTTAATAAAACTGCCAGAGCGCTTATTAATGCAGGGTGCTAAGTTATTAGGTAAGCAAGCTTTGGCTCAACGGCTATGTGGTTCTTTGCAAGTTGATAGCTCTAAAGCCTGTCAATTACTGGGCTGGCAACCACCTGTTTCTGTGCAAAAGGCTTTGCACAAGGTCGCAGTTGCTTATAAGCATAGTCAGGCATGCTAATGTTAGTCGGTTTATTTATCGTCGCTTTATTTTTAACTGGCTTCTTGACGGGCTGGTTACGTCGTTATGCCTTAGCCGCAAGTTTGATAGATATTCCCAATGCGCGCAGCTCACATAAGCTGCCTACACCTAGAGGCGGTGGTTTATCTATAGTCATTGTGTTTTTATTGGGATTGCTTGCGTTATTTGGATTAAATTTGCTTACATCTTCGGCGCTATGGGGATTGTTGGGCGCGGGTACGAGTGTCGCTGTAACAGGCTTTTTAGATGATCACGGTCATATAGCCGCGCGCTGGCGTTTGTTGGTACATTTTAGTGCCGCTGCGTGGGGGCTTTATTGTTTAGGTGGTTTGCCGCCTATAATCTTGCCTGTGCCAGGTTTTGATGTTGTTGCTTTAGACTTAGGAGGGTTAGGTCAGCTTTTATCCGTGCTGTATTTGGTATGGTTGCTGAATCTATAT
>CAIVGC010000279.1 GCA_903905335.1 uncultured Methylococcaceae bacterium | reverse complement strand
CTACTATTGAGCCCAATTTCTCTACTTTGAAGTACGCCATCTCTACTATTCAGCCCAGCTTTTCTGCTTTAGAGCACGCCACCTCTATTTTTAATAAAATTGTGCTCTCTATAAAGCTGTAACTTCTTAGCTAGAATATGCAACGAAGCATAGACGCTAAACTTTTATAACGTTATGATAAGCAGCAAGCTAATTCCATACCATCTACAACAGCATTATCTTGAAAAAATATAAAGCCGAAACCTGCTGTACATCAAAGTAGCCTTAGCTTTAATTCTGACTAATAACAAAATAACATCAACGAAAACAGCAGCTTACACAGGGCGTAAGCTTAGTCGCTTGAAAACCCCACAAAACCACCCTATATCAGTCCTAACTTATTATTTAGCTAAAGGTGAACACTATGCGTATGGATAAATTAACTAGCAAGTTTCAATCAGCACTGGCTGATGCACAAAGTCTAGCACTCGGAAAAGACCACCAATTTATTGAACCCGCTCATTTAATGATCGCCTTACTCGACCAAGAAGGCGGCAGTATTAAGCCTTTGTTGGCTCAGATGGGCCTTAATACACAGTTATTGCGTACCGAACTCACTCAAGAACTAGGACGTATCGCTACAGTGAGTGGTTCAGGAGGTGACGTACAAATCTCTAACGAACTCACGAGACTGCTCAACTTAACTGACAAAATAGCGCAAAAACGTCATGATAAATTCATTTCTAGTGAATTGTTTCTGCAAGCAGCTTGTGAAGAAAAAGGTTTTTTAAACACCTTGCTGAAAAAATCAGGTGTCGATGCTAAAAAACTTGAAGCCGGCATCGAACAAATGCGCGGCGGTGATCCGGTCGATAATGCTAATGCCGAAGACCAACGCCAAGCGCTCAATAAATACACCATCAACCTGACCGAACGCGCCGAACAAGGCAAGTTAGATCCTGTCATAGGTCGAGATGATGAAATTCGTCGTACCATTCAAGTATTACAACGCCGGACTAAAAATAATCCCGTATTAATTGGTGAACCGGGCGTTGGTAAAACAGCTATTGTTGAAGGTCTAGCGCAACGTATCGTTAATGGCGAAGTGCCCGAAGGTATTAAAGGTAAGCAAGTATTGTCTTTAGATATGGCTGCCTTAATTGCTGGCGCTAAATTTCGTGGTGAGTTTGAAGAACGCTTAAAAGCGGTACTCAGCGATCTTGCCAAGCAAGAAGGTCAAGTCATCCTCTTCATTGACGAACTGCATACCATGGTCGGTGCTGGTAAGGCCGAAGGTGCTATGGATGCTGGTAATATGTTAAAACCTGCCTTAGCACGCGGTGAATTACATTGTGTGGGCGCAACTACACTGGATGAATACCGTAAATATGTAGAAAAAGATGCCGCCTTAGAGCGACGTTTTCAAAAAGTATTAGTTGATGAACCCTCTGTTGAAGATACCGTAGCCATCTTACGGGGCTTAAAAGAAAAATATGAGGTGCATCATGGAGTCAGCATTACTGATCCTGCCATCGTTGCTGCGGCAAGCTTATCGTATCGTTATATTGCGGATCGACAATTGCCTGATAAAGCCATCGACTTAATTGATGAAGCGGCCAGTCGTATTCGCATGGAAATCGACTCTAAACCAGAAGAAATGGATAAGCTGTATCGACGTTTGATTCAATTAAAAATTGAACAAGTCGCGTTAAAGAAAGAAAAAGATGCCGCCTCTAAAAAACGACTAGAAATACTGGAAGAAGAAATCGCTGAGTTAGAAAAAGAATACTCAGACTTGGAAGAAATCTGGAAAGCAGAAAAAGCTTCACTGCAAGGTTCCGCTTTAATCAAAGAAAAACTCGAACATGCGCGTACTGATTTAGAAGCGGCTAGTCGGACTAATGATTTAGGCAAAATGTCTGAATTGCAATACGGCATTATTCCAGCACTAGAAAAACAATTAGAGCACGCCGCTTCGGGTGAAGATCAAAAAATGACCTTATTACGCAATAAAGTCACTGAAGAAGAAATTGCCGAAGTGGTCTCTAAATGGACCGGCATTCCGGTATCAAAAATGATGGAAGGTGAGCGTGATAAATTGCTGCGTATGGAAGAGCATTTAAGTCAGCGGGTCATCGGTCAAGATGAAGCACTTAAAGCCGTCAGCAATGCCATACGTCGCTCCAGGGCCGGACTTTCTGACCCCAATCGCCCTAATGGTTCATTCTTATTCTTAGGTCCTACAGGTGTTGGTAAAACAGAACTCTGCAAAGCTTTAGCGGAATTCATGTTTGATACCAGTGATGCGATGGTGCGTATTGATATGTCCGAATTTATGGAGAAACATTCCGTTGCACGTTTAATTGGTGCGCCTCCAGGCTATGTCGGCTATGAAGAAGGTGGTTATTTAACTGAACTAGTCAGACGTAAACCCTATTCCGTTATTTTGATGGACGAAATTGAAAAAGCGCATCCTGATGTTTTTAATGTCTTGCTACAAGTCTTGGATGACGGGCGTTTAACCGATGGCCAAGGTCGCACGGTGGACTTTAGAAATACCGTTATCGTCATGACCTCAAACTTAGGCTCTGACATTATTCAAGAACTGTCTGGAGAAACACTCTATCCGGTGATGAAAGCTGCCGTTATGGAAAAAGTGGGCCAACATTTTCGACCTGAATTTATCAATCGTATTGATGAATCTGTAGTGTTCCATCCTTTAGGACGTGAACATATCAGAGCCATTTCTGCCATACAAATTGAGTTCTTACGTCAACGCTTACTCGATAGAGAAATTGCTTTTGAAATCAGTGATGCCGCCTTAGATTTATTAGGTGAAGCAGGCTTTGATCCTGTTTATGGCGCAAGACCCATGAAACGCGCCATACAACAGCAATTAGAAAACCCACTGGCACAAGAAATACTGTCTGGTTATTTTGCTGCGGGCGACACCATCAAAGTTGATGTTGATGAGAAGGGCTTGCAGTTTTCTAAGGCTTAATTAGATTCACCCAGAATGATAAGTAGGGACAGGTTCCGGCCTGTCATCATTGCCGGTCGGGGTTTGCAACCCCGACACGCTTTGTTATGGATAAAGTCGTTAGCCATACCTACTATCTTTATCTGTATTAGAATACACTTACTCATCCCACAATCCTTGTCATAAAGAGGTAACAGTCTCTTTGTTACAATAGCTTTTTTGTCTTTCATTAATCATTATGTCTAATTTTAATATTCTTGTCGTTGAAGATGAAGACGCTATCAGAGGTATGTTAATGATGGTCCTAGAGCAGGCCGGTTTCATGCCCATTGCTGCCGCTGATGCTGAGGATGCTCAAAAAATACTCGATGATAAACTCCCAGATTTAATTTTGCTAGACTGGATGTTACCCGGCATAAGTGGGGCTGAATGGGCTAGACGCTTAAAAAAAGACGCACTGTATCAAGAAGTTCCTATTATTCTGCTAACCGCTAGAGGTGAAGAAGAAGATAAGGTCAGAGGCCTTGAAATCGGTGCTGATGATTACATGACTAAACCCTTTTCACCCAAAGAACTGGTTGCTCGTATTCGTGCCGTGTTACGTCGCAGTGGCAAAAGCCAAGGGCAACCACAAATTGTCATGGGTGATTTAGTCCTTGATACGGAACAACACCGTCTCTCTATCAATGATAAACCTGTAGAAGTCAGTCCTACCGAATTTCGCTTAATGCACTTTTTTATGACACATCCTAATAAAGTCTACAGTCGCTCACAATTACTGGATCAGGTCTGGGGACGTAGTGTTTATATAGAAGAACGTACTATTGATGTGCATATACGCCGTCTTAGAAAAATTCTCGAAGAATTTGGTCGCGAAGATATTGTGCAAACGGTACGCGGCTTTGGTTATCGGTTTTCTTTAGTGGACTAAGGGCCATGGGAATCTGGGGAAAAGAGATCAAAACTATACTTTTGTTTCTCTTAATGATTTCCGTCATTGGCGGTTTCACAGGCTTGTTCTGGCCGTTAATGTTTTTACTGCTAGTGAGCATTATTGCCAGACAAGTCATACAAATCAGTCGCTTTGAAGCATGGATTAGTCGAGGTGGTAGCAAAAAATACCCTAGCTCTGTCGGTATCTGGGAAGATCTTTATTACCATGTCTACCGCATTAAAAAAAATGAAAGGCGCCGTAAAAAGAAGCTAGGGCAGATGATAGACCAGTTTCGTCAATCGACTGAAGCGCTACCAGATGCCGCTGTAGTCTTAGGTATTAATAATGAAATTGATTGGTCTAATAAGGCAGCCAGAAAGGTCTTTGGTTTACAGGCTTCAGATAAAGGTCAGCGCATTCCTAATCTTATTCGTTATCCAGAGTTTATCCGCTATCTAAATGCTAATAATTATCAAACGTCGGTCATTATACCGTCGCCTGTCGATCATAGCGTTACCTTAGAAGTACGTATTGTGCCCTACGGCGCAGGCTTACGCTTATTATTAGCACAAGATATCTCGCAATTAAAAAAATTAGAACGTACACGTAAGGATTTTGTGGCCAATGTCTCACATGAACTGCGAACTCCCTTAACGGTATTAAAAGGTTATTTAGAAACTCTGCAAGACCTAGATGATGGAAAGTCACTGTTACTTACGAATTCATTTTTACAAATGCAAGGTCAGACTGAACGTATGCAACATCTAGTGGATGATTTGTTATTACTGACGCGCTTAGAAACCCAACAGAAGAAATTACATTGCGTGGATGTACCGGCGCTATTAAGTCAAATTTGTAAAGAAGGTGATGACTTAGAAAGTATAACAAGACGAATAGAATTAACCCTAGAGACGTCTGCTCATATTATGGGTGAAGAACAAGAACTACGCAGCGCCTTTACTAATATACTCGGCAATGCGCTTAAATATTCACCCATTGATTCCATCGTAAAGCTACACTGGTATCAGGAAGCTAATTGCGTGGTGCTAGCCATTACCGATAAGGGTGAGGGCATCGCTAAAACCGATATTTCACGCGTCACTGAGCGCTTTTATCGCAGCGAAGTCAAACGAGCTAAAAAGGTAAACGGTACAGGCTTGGGTTTAGCCATCGTTAAGCATGTGTTAATGCGTCACGATGCTCATTTGAAGATTAAGAGTGAACTGGGTAAAGGCAGTTGTTTCAGCTGTCATTTTCCGGCTAGTCGTATTTGTGATTAGGGGCTAAAAGCCCAGTTATGTAGGGTGGATAAGCAGCCCGAACCCACCATTAAAATTACCGGCCTACGCATTTACAAACCTTCCCAAGGCGTATATAGCCCTTCAACATTAACCCCAAACATATCCAGCACTCGCCCCACCGTTTCGTTAACCATCGCTGTTAATGAATCGGTTTTACTATAAAAAGCGGGCATAGGCGGGAACATAATGCCGCCCATTTCTGTGACACTGGCCATATTTTTAATATGTATTAGATTCAACGGGGTTTCTCTAGGCATCATCACCAAGCGCCTACGTTCTTTTAAAACTACATCAGCAGAGCGTGAAATTAAATTATCACCAAATCCATGCGCGACAGCTGCCAGAGTTTTCATCGAACAGGGCGCTATAATCATGCCCTCGGTTTTAAAGCCACCACTGGAAATACTGGCAGCAATATCATTAATGCCATGAGTCACATCGGCCAGCGCCATTAACTCCGCACGCTTCATATCCATTTCATGCTTTAAATTAACCACACCAGCAGAAGAAATAATTAAATGCGTTTCCCATTCAGATTGAGCTTGTAAGACCTGCAACATACGTACACCATAAATGGCACCGGTCGCGCCAGTCATAGCAATTATTAAACGTTTTTTTGGGGCCATGAGCAAAGTAAGGGGCTAAAAGCTAAAGAATCTGTTTAAAAAACTGGAGTGCCATCAAGACTGATGGCTTAAACAACGCCTAATGCCGCTGTACTCCAGTAGGGTAAACTTTAAAGAGGGTTATTGATAAGCAAGTGTTTATTTTCTATAAACTGGTCCGTTGCCGACACCAAAGCATTTATCATCTCCACACCTTGAGCAATATGTCCAGCATTCGGTAATATCTGGTACTGTGCCTGCGGCAACACCTGATGCAAACGCATGCCGGCTTCTATGGGACAGACTAAATCCTGACGACCATGAATGATAACCGTATTGATGGCTGATAATAGCACACAGTTTTCTAAAATCTGATTTTCTTTAATAAAGTAATGCTGCTGGGCATAGTGCAATTCCATGCGCGCTTGTTTAACCATTTTTTCGGTGACATGCTCGTTTTGGTCGCAGGCTTGATAAACATTACCTAAAGCAACTTGCGCGCCCCACGCCATCCATTCTTTAGCGGCACGTCTTTTTGCCAATTCATCAGTACCCCATAGAGCATCATATAAGGCTTGCGTGGGCTGAGCCCTGCCAGATTCAGGCAAGCTGTCGATCAGCTTTTGCCATTGTTCAGGATAAATACGATTAGCGCCGTCTTGGGCAAACCAATCTAAGTCGGCTTGCCTAGCCAGAAACACCGCACGTACGATTAAGCCGGCAACGTGCTTGGTATGTTGTTGCGCATAAAGCAACGCTAAAGCCGCACCCCAAGAACCACCAAACACTAACCATTGCTCGATAGCTAAGGTTTGCCTGATGCTTTCCATATCAGCGATTAAATCTTGAGTGGTATTGTGGTCCAGTTCGCCAAAAGGCAAAGACTGGCCACAACCGCGCTGATCAAAAAGAATAATCTGATAATGCTCAGGATTAAAAAAGCGACGATGATCGGGTTTGGTGCCAGAACAAGGGCCACCATGTAAGAAGATGACAGGAAAGCCCTCAGGGTTACCGCTGAGCTCGACATACACTTGATGCTGGCTGCCGGTTTCTAAAAAGAAGGTGTGGTAAGGGTCTAGTTCAGGATAGAGAGTTTTCATTATTTATTCGGATTAAGCGTTCTAATAACGGATGCGACCTTAAATATGCTCCGCTCTCATCGTTAGACACACAACTCAAAGCACGTCATTCCGGCATGGACTGTCGGAATCTAGACTACATGGGCGCATATAGATTACCATCCATGGCACTGGATACCGGCTTCCTGGCCGGTATGACGGTTTACTTAATAGTGTATAACGATGAGAGCTGAGCTTGGAGGCTTCCGCACGAAATTGTCATACCAGTGTATCGCACTTTTTTACCCTTGCGGGAAAACTTGCCCACAGCCAGCAATTCTCATTATGGCGCTAATAGCATAAAATGAAAGCTCAATTTTCCTATGAAAACAGTTTATGAGCGCTCCCTTTGGCAAAAATGCGTTGACCTTTAGTGATGTGGTAAAGCAAT
>CAIVGC010000278.1 GCA_903905335.1 uncultured Methylococcaceae bacterium | reverse complement strand
CGGGACACTAGCTTAATCGTTCAATTTTAGGCAGGGTTCTTCTAAGCACAGACAATGGACGAAAGGCAAAGGGTTAAGTCTAGTACCTGTCACGCCTTAAGTTGCTGGCCTCCTAGGCTTAGTCTTTCGCCCTGAACCTTTCGTCTGCGCTGAAGCTGTCCCGCTTTAAGTTGGTAGCCACTTTATAGAACCATGTTGCTTGCCTATTCCAAAAACATGGACAAGAAAGCTTACTGGTTCTTTCATCAGCGTTATGATATCCAGAAATATCATTCCTTAGTTTTAGATACAGCGGCAGAGGAAGTGCTTGACTTTTATTGGCACTCAAATCGGCCTTCGTCAATAAACTTTGCTAGTTATCAGTCTTTTGGACGTCGGCCATAGCTTTTGAATTTTTCTAACACTTCCTGCATTTGGCTATTCGAGAGAATATTCGGTACACCAATCTGTAAAGCAATACAATATTGTTCACACAGCGCCTCTACTTCTACAGCTACAGCAAGGGCATCTGTTAAATCATAACCCAAAGCAATCATGCCGTGATTACCCAATAAACAAGCCTTACGATTTTCAAGTGCTTGCAAAGTAAGATTTGACAGTTCTTGGCTCCCGAAAAGAGCGTAAGGTGCACATCGGATCGAATCACCACCGGCTACTGAAATCATATAGTGAAAAGGAGGGATTTCTCGATTCAGGCAAGCCAAAGAGGTCGCATATCTTGAGTGCGTATGAATGATAGCACCTATTTCTGGACGAGCCGCTAGGATGTCGCAGTGAAAACGCCACTCACTTGACGGAATACCTGCCCCTAAGGTCACACCCGAGAAGTCCATAGCCACCACTTCATTTGGTAACATGCATTCAGAGGGAATACCGGAAGGCGTTATCAGAAATGTTTTTCCATGCCTAACTGCGACATTGCCTGAAGTACCTCGATTAAGACCTAAAGTTACTAATTTTTTAGCAACTTTTACCAGTTCACGACGAGCGTTTTTATCACTAGCCTGTGTCTTGGTAAAGGTCAGATGATTATGCACGGTTAAATCCCCATTCTTGTATTAATAAGGTGTTCCATGACGAAAAGTAGACTATCAAAAACGCTGAGCGCCTAATAAGAATCAGAGCAACCTAAGCTCGCTTTTATCAAGGCTAATTAACTTGTTCTTATAGAGTGTACCTATGGCTTGCTTGAAAGCTTTTTTACTAACGCCAAAGGTCGCATAGATCAGTTCGGGTGGGCTTTTATCACTGAGGGCGAGCACGCCATTGTTATCTTTTAACTTGGCTAAAATAGCCTCATTGAGTGACTCAAACTCATCATAAGTCGGCTTATGTAAGCTCAAGTCTATTTTATAATCGTCTCTGATTTTTTTGATGTATCCCTCTAAACGCTGACCTCTTTTCAAGGTCTGAAACAGTTCATTTTGATACAACAAGCCCCAATGACTGCTATCAACGATGGCTTTAAAACCAAGCTCGGTTTGATCAGCTATCAATAAGGAGACTTTTTGACCGACTTTAAAATCAGTGTTCTCTTCACTGATAAAACGATCAATTTTAGTGGTAGCGGCAATCCTATTTTTATCGTCTAAGAAGACTTTAACTAAGTAAGATCTACCTACTTCCATTTCATGATGCTGCTCACTAAAAGGTACGAGTAAATCTTTACGCAAGCCCCAATCCAGAAAAGCCCCGACATAGTTGAGTGACACCACTTTTAACCAAGTAATATCATCGACTTGCGCTAAGGGTACTTGAGTCGTGGCGGCTAAATGTCCATCGCTATCCACATAAACGAAAACTTCAAGTATGTCGCCCACCTGACAGTCAGCAGGTAACTGTTTGTCGGTGAGTAACACTTTACCTGAGGTACCGCTATCAAGGTAAACGCTAGCGCCTTGTTGTTTAACGATGGTTAATTTATTGATTTTACCGATAGATAACATTGCAACTCTCAACTAGTAATGACGAAACGCACAGCGTCCAATCTTAAATGGGCGGCCTGGATATTCTCATGAGCCAGCATGGTCATATCTTTAAGCAGCTCTATTTCTTCTTCTTTAATAGTCGGATTCACTTTTTTCAAGCGTATCAGACGTTTGATTTCTACCGCCAATGACGTCAACATAGCATTGGTGGCTGATTCAATCAGCGCTTGCATTTCGTCTTTTGCTTTTTGTTCGGCTTCAGCGATTAACTGAGTAATCAATGAGCGCTGATTATTAAGAAAGCTGACGATTTGATCTTTATCAAAGTTTTTACCGGTTTCTATTAAACTGCTATGCTCAAAAGTCAGTGTTAAATCAACTTTATGTTGATTAATTAGCACACGTATCGGAGTGGGTGGCAAAAAACGACCAATTTGTAATTCAGCCGGTGCACTGCACTCGATGATAAATAAACATTCCAGTAAGAACTGCCCTGCTTTTAACTCAGGGTGATGAATTACACTGACCACCGCATTTCCGGTTTCGGTGGATAACACCAACTCCATAGCACCAGTGACCATAGGATGTTCCCACGTCAAAAACTTGAGGTCTTCTCGTGCCAGTGCCAACTCTCTATTTGCGGTAATGGTCATGCCATCTTCAGATAAACCAGGGATGTTTGAAACCCGAAGCTGATCACTAGGTCGTACTATAAAACAATCAGCCGAGTGATATTCAGTATCTACACCAAAACAGTCAAATAAATCGACCATGTAAGGCCATAATGCGCCCTCATGTTCATAATGATTAAGTTGGGCGATCAGTTGCTCAGCCAAGTCTTTACGACATGAATTTAATTCTAATAACTGATCACGACCATGCTGTAATTGTTGCTCTATTTCTGAACTTAATTCATACGTTTGTTCGACAAACGCGGCCATATCAACCTGTTCATTTGCTAAGACGGCACTCAGCTCTACTTGCAATTGATCCGCAACGGCTTGAGCAGCTGAATTATTACTACGGAAAGCATCAAGACCTTGGTCATACCATTGATATAACCGATGCTGCACGGTATTGACTATATAAGGTATATGTATCTGAATAATATGCTTTTGACCTATGCGATCTAAGCGTCCGATACGTTGCTGTAATAAATCAGGATTAGTGGGTAAGTCCCATAAAATCAGATGATGGACAAATTGAAAGTTTCTACCTTCACTACCAATTTCAGAACATATCAATAATCTGGCTGAGCTTTCTTGATCAGCAAAATAAGCAGCTGCGCGGTCACGCTCTATGATACTCATACCTTCATGAAAAACCGCGGCGGCAATGCCGGCACGGTTTTTTAAGGTCTCTTCTAAATCAATAGCCGTTTGCGCGTGTTTACAAATAAGCAACGCTTTTTGACCGCGTAAAGAGCCGCCCTCTGCGCCTTTTACTTGCTTGGTTAATTTATCAACCAACCAGATAAATCGTGGGTCATGCTGTAAGTCGTCATTATTAGCCAAGCCCACTAAGGCATAGCCATAACGTTCTCGCTCTGGAAAACCTTGGATAGTT
>CAIVGC010000277.1 GCA_903905335.1 uncultured Methylococcaceae bacterium | reverse complement strand
TTATAGCACCCACCTTATATTTTTTTAAATGCCACGCTTCAGTTAGGACATTAATTTTTAAAAAGTTACATACCAGCAATAGAAAAAAATATTTTCTGAGCGATAAATAGAGGATATTCTAAAATGACATTTAAAATTTTAGTATAAAGCAGCACTAATAAAAGTATAAAGCCATAACGTTCTAAGCGATTATATTGCCAGGCCCAGTAATTTGGCAGAATACCTGTCAAAATTCGACTGCCATCTAAGGGCGGTATCGGTAATAAGTTAATCATAGCCAGAGCTAAATTAATTGTGATTCCCGCATAACCGGTATAAAGCAAAGGCAATGAAATGACTTCAGCATTCGTGCCAATAAAAATGCCTAATCGGATGATTAGCGCCCACAAAAAAGCCATTATTAAATTTGAAACTGGCCCAGCCAAGGCAACGATAGCCATATCTTGCAAAGGTCTTTTAAAATTCCTTGGATCCACTGGAACAGGCTTAGCCCAGCCAAAAATAAAACTAGTGCCAGTCATTAATAATAAACCAGGCAGTATAATCGTCCCTAATAAATCAACATGCTTAACCGGATTTAAAGTTAATCTACCCAATCTAGAGGCGGTATTATCGCCATATTTTTTTGCTACCCAACCATGGGCTACTTCATGCGCAGTAATTGCAAAAATAACCGGTAATATCCACACGGCTATGCGCTGGATAACACTCAATTCGTCCATCATCTATCTCTCCTCACTTAGTTCAACATAGGCGCAAGACCTTTGCCTTGCCGAACAATCTCTATACCATCATTTGAAAACTCTATCATAGTGGTCTCTTCATGCTCGATAATACCGGCAGCTATAATCAAATCCAGCTCATGCTCTAGCTTATCTTTGATGTCATAAGGATCGTCAATAACCTCACTGCTCCCAGGCAAAGCTAGGGTGGAACTGAACAAGGCTTCACCTAACTCCTGTAGTAGCAATTGTGTGACGGGATGATCCGGTATGCGTATGCCTATGGTTTTTTTCTTGGGGTGTTGTAATCTACGCGGCACTTCGCGCGTAGCTTCTAAGATAAAAGTAAAAGGCCCAGGGGTTAATGCTTTAATCAATCGATAGGCATCATTACTGATTTTGGTGAAGGTTGATACCTGAGTTAAATCTTTACAGACCAACGTAAAATTATGCTTATCATCCAACTGCCTGATGCGACGTATCTTATCCATCGCCTGTTTATCGCCGACCTGACAAGCCAAGGCATAAGATGAATCAGTAGGATAAGCAATAACGCCACCTTTACGTATAATATCAACCGCTTGATGAATTAAGCGCAATTGCGGGTTTTCGGGATGTATTTCAAAGAATTGAGCCATTATGACGATTTCTATACCATTATTTTTTTTAATTATACCGTACATCCTGACATGCTTGTATGTATGAATACAGGTAGTAAGTTTTCACACGCTTTACACTAAAAATTTCGTATCTCGCTCAACCCTAAAAATACAGTAAACTAAGTAGCTTACTCTTTGATTTTGCCAGAAATGAAAATACAGCCATGACAATATTATCACCAGCCATTGATATAAAACCTTTCCTTGATGAAGACATGGGGACTGGCGACATTACCGCCGCAATAATTCCTGCAGAGACACATGCCATCGCTGAGGTCATTACACGTGAAGCAATGGTTTTATGTGGTAAAGCATGGTTTGATGGGGTATTCCAACACTTAGATAGCAACGTTAGCATTACCTGGTATGCAGATGAAGGGGAAAGTTTAAAAGCAGGAACCATTCTATGTAAACTGAATGGCCAAGCTAGGGCTTTATTAACAGGCGAGCGTACCGCTTTAAACTTGTTACAAACCTTATCTGCAACAGCAACACAGGCCAGACTATATGCCGATGCCGTAGCTGGAACACCTTGTAAAGTTTTAGATACCCGAAAAACGCTACCAGGATTAAGAATAGCCCAGAAGTACGCAGTGACCTGCGGTGGCTGTTATAACCATCGCATAGGCTTATATGATTGTGTATTAATCAAAGAAAATCATATTATGGCAGCGGGCTCTATTAGTAAAGCTATACAGTTAGCCCGTGAACTCACCTCTTTAACAGTGGAAATAGAAGTAGAATCACTACAAGAGTTCAATGAAGCGATTGCCGCGAAGCCCGATCGCATTATGCTCGACAACTTTAGCTTAGAGGCATTAAGGGTAGCCGTATCTTTGAATAATGGAGCTATAGAACTTGAGGCTTCAGGTAATATTGACTTAGATAATATTCGCTCCATAGCAGAGACAGGTGTTGATTTTATTTCTATAGGTGCATTAACCAAGCACATCAAAGCTATTGATTTATCCATGCGAATAAATTTAGTTAAGTAAATCCATAATATTTCCTGACAATCAACATTATTTTGACTGATAACTTAATTTGTTAAACAGACCTTATTACATATGAATCCTTTTCGTTCGATATTAAATAAAAAAATTATTTAATAAACCTTGCTATATAACAACTATTCTGATAAAAATGCGCACTTTTTATTATCTTGTCTTTAGGAGTTAATGAATGGCCGATAATGCTACACCGAACGCATCACCTTTCAGCTTTAAGCCTTATAAAGAAGTAAGCGGCGAAGAGTATATGAATGAAGCTCAACTTAAGCATTTTGAGACTATTCTGAAAAACTGGAAGAGTGAGTTAATGCACGAAGTAGACCGTACTGTGCATCATATGCAAGATGATGCCGCTAACTTTCCTGATCCCAATGATCGCGCGACGCAAGAGTCTGAATTTAGTTTAGAATTACGAACGCGTGATCGTGAGCGTCGACTAATCAAGAAAATTGATGAAGCTTTAAAAGAAATTGAGTCAGGTGGTTATGGTTTTTGCGAATCATGTGGCATTGAAATAGGTATACGTCGATTAGAGGCGCGCCCTACTGCTACATTATGCATAGATTGTAAAACACTCGATGAAATTCGCGAAAAACAAATGGGCTAAGTAAAAAACATGATAAATAATCGACCTTATATAGGTCGATTTGCTCCCTCACCAACGGGATCATTACACTTAGGGTCTCTCTGTACAGCCCTAGCTAGTTTTCTTGAAGCTCGCAGACAACAAGGCTTATGGCTACTTCGCATTGACGATCTTGATACTCAAAGAAATATCAAAGGATCTGTCGACAACATTCTAAAAACTCTTTACACATTTGGTCTTCATTGGGATCGCACTGAAGACTACCAAAGTCATTATTTAAAAAACTATGAAGAAATTCTGATTGATTTAACAAAAAATCAACAAACGTATCCCTGTATTTGTAGTAGAAAAATACTGCTAGCTAAACAGCCCTGTTTATGCAGAGATATAATATCTACTCAAGCCCATTCATCATTACGCGTCAGAATTAACCCTTGCCTTATTTCCTTTAAAGATAAACTTCAAGGCTTAACATCACATCAATTCAGCAATCAAAACGATGATTTCCTTTTAAAAAGGAGAGACGGTATTATCGCTTATCAATTTGCCGTGGTTATTGATGATGAACGTCAACAAGTCAGTCAAGTAGTACGCGGAGCAGATCTTTTAGATTCGACACCCAATCAAATATATCTACGACAACTTTTGGGCTTAACTCCACTTAATTACATGCATATCCCTGTTATTATCGATGAAGGCGGTTACAAACTTAGCAAGCAAACGCGTGCTACTGCTGTTGATTTAAAAAAACCTCAGGCAATCATTTTCAAGCTACTTAATTTATTAAAACAAAATCCACCTAAAGAACTTAATCAATCGCCGATAAAAGAGCAATTAGAGTGGGCTATTAACAACTGGAATCCATTATTTTTAAAAAATGTTAGAGCTATTTGTAACAATGACTAGGCTCTATGCGAAATAATCGATAATATTGAGCCCATCAGATAATAACGTGCTGTTAATTAAGGTCTCGTAGACATAATATATTTTAAGAAAGATCACGCTATTATGACCAATGACTATTCTTAACCACTCGGATTCAGGCAATTGCCCACAATGAAGCTGACACAAATTGAATTACTTGAAATTAGCCAAGAAATTAGAAAAGACTACGCACCCAAGATCTCAAATAGCACGCCTAAATTAACGCTTATGCCTGTCGACCCTAAGCACCTCTATGCTTATTGGAATTTAGGTAAAAATGAGCCCTTTTCGCTACAAAAAAATACGGCTAAGCAATTAACATTAAGAGTTTACTCAGCATCTGATAAAAATAACTACCTAGGTAAGGGATATGAAGATATCCCTATAACTCGTCTTCAATCTCGGCAAGATGTGTTTTTGTCCATAGCTACTCACGTAACGTCATACAGAGCAAGTTTAGGCATCTGTTTTTCAGATAATGCACTAGAAGTGTTTGCTGACTCTAACTTAACACAACTACCGCAAGAAAAAAGACCTATAGCTACGGTTAAACCTGATTCGCCTTCAGGTCTTACCCCTACAAATAAAGAAATTAAAGCGTCTGGTTATAACAACCGCTCAGGACAGGGAATTAAGGGAATCGCTTAATGAAGAATGGGTTTTTAAGTATTATACTTCATGCTCATTTACCTTATGTGCGGCACCCTGAGCATGAAAGCTTTTTTGAAGAAAATTGGTTATTTGAGGCTATTACCGAATGCTATATCCCTTTAATTAGCGTGCTAGATCGACTGCAAAACGACGAGATACCTTATCGATTAACACTATCATTATCGCCGCCACTCATTTGTATGTTACGCGACGAACTATTACAAATCCGCTACCTAAAATATTTACATCAATCGCTGGAATTAGCCGAAAAAGAAATCATCAGAACGCGCCTACAACCTGAGTTTCAAAAATTAGCACATTTATATAGCCGATTTTATAAAAAAACCTTAACTATTTATCAAGATCAATACGACTGCGATTTATTGATCGCTTTTAAAAAGCATCATACTGCTGGTACACTGGAATTAATCACTTGTGCGGCGACTCATGGCTTACTTCCGTTGCTTAATATCAGTGAAATAGCCATCCGCAATCAAATAAACATAGGTATAGAAACTTTTAAAGCTAATTTAGGATTTTCTCCATCAGGATTTTGGTTACCAGAATGCGCCTACTATCCTGGCCTAGAAACTTTATTAGCTGAAGCGAGCATTAACTATTTTTTTGTAGATAGCCACGGCATCATGAATGCCAGCCAAATCCCTCGTAATGGGGTCTATGCGCCACTAAATTGCGGGAATGGAGTTATGGCATTTGCGCGGGACCCAGAATCATCTAGGCAAGTATGGAGCTCTCAGGAAGGTTATCCAGGTGATCAGGATTACAGAGAATACTACAAAGACATCGGTTTTGATTTAGACCTTGATTATATCGCGCCCTATATACTGGATAGCGATATACGCATCAATACCGGCATTAAATACTATCGCATCACCGGCAAAGATTTGCCTAAAGAAAGCTACAGCCCTAAAAAAGCGAGAGCAAAAGTACAGCAACATGCGCAGGACTTTATCAATAAACGCCAGCAGCAAATTATTGATTTAAATATTACCATGAATAGACCACCCATCATCATTGCTCCTTACGATGCGGAACTTTTCGGTCACTGGTGGTTTGAAGGCCCTCAATGGTTAGAGTGCGTATTACGCTTAGCCAGCAATCCAAACAATCATATTCAAACAATCAGTTGCAGCGATTATTTAGTACAGCAATCGGGCCATCAAATTGCTACACCCTCAGCATCAACCTGGGGTGATCAAGGTTATTTTAGTTACTGGCTCAATGAAACTAATAACTGGATTTATCCTTTGCTACATAAAGCCGAAGCGGAGATGGAGCAGTTAGTTTCAGATTTTCGAGATTTAACTATCAACTCATTACAAAAAAGAGCACTGAATCAGGCTGCACGATCTGTTTTATTGGCTCAAGCTTCTGATTGGCCATTCATAATGAAGTCAGGAACAACCACAGAGTATGCAAACAAACGCATCACAGACCACCTTGCAAGATTTAACTATCTGCATGATGCTATTCGTAAAAACAATATAGACAATCGTTACTTAACTGCTCTGGAAATCATGGATAATATTTTCCCAGCTATTAATTTCTGGGATTATCTATCTTCAAAAAAGAATAACTAATCACCACGCAATATAAACTTTCCATTTAAATCAAAACAGACCTTCACTACGGCATCAGCAATTCTCATTATGACTACAACCTATCCAGTTTTTGGTTTAGGAGGTCGAATAATTCGATTCTCCGGCTTACAAGACCAGCCCTCCAGCATGA
>CAIVGC010000276.1 GCA_903905335.1 uncultured Methylococcaceae bacterium | reverse complement strand
TTAGTATTGTTAAAATTTCATTCATGGTCAGTTGGGGTGGGAATGCGTTGTCAGAAAATGTATTCTACCTTTTCTGGCTATTCTCTTTTCTTCGATATTTAAAAATCACTCATGCCGATTGGCGAAGGTATTGACAATTAAATAGCAATAATAATCGCACTAGCTCTTAAAGTATTAATAACTAACAATCTGTTATTATAAGCGCTAGTACGGCAGCAATTCGCTGCCCTCGCGCTTATAAGAGTTATCTGTGAATACTGCTGCCTTTTCGTCATTACCTTTAAAACCTGCCTTACTTGAAAACATTGAATCCTTGGGTTACACCCATTTAACACCGATACAAGCTGAAAGCTTACCTCATATACTTGAAGGTAGAGATATTATCGCTCAAGCTAAAACCGGCAGCGGTAAAACAGCAGCTTTTGGCATTGGTTTATTATCGCGATTAGATTTAAACAGCTTTAGAGTGCAAGCATTGGTGATTTGTCCCACAAGAGAACTGGCCGATCAAGTCTGCAAGGAAATTAGAAGATTGGCACGATTTACCCAGAACATTAAAGTACTATCGTTATGCGGTGGCGTCCCTTTTGGTCCACAAATTGGTTCTTTAGAACATGGCGTACATATCGTAGTCGGCACACCGGGACGTTTACAGGAACATTTACGCAAACGCAGCTTACGTTTAAGTAATCTCAAGATGCTGGTTTTAGATGAAGCCGATCGCATTTTGGACATGGGCTTTGAAGAAGTAATCACCGATGTAATTTCCTATGCTCCGACTCATCGACAAACTTTGCTTTTTTCAGCTACGTATTCTGACCCTATCCGAGAAATCAGCCAGAAATTTCAATTTAAGCCTGTTTCCATCAGCATCGACAGCAATCATCAAGAAGACGTAATAGAACAACACTTTTATCAAATAGAAAAAGCGCAAAGACTTAATGCCTTAGGTTATTTGTTGTCATATCATCGCCCTGAATCTACCGTGGTTTTTTGTAATACTAAAAGAGAATGCCAAGAAATAAAAAACGCTCTTGATAACTGTGGTTTTTCTGTGCAAGCCTTACACGGCGATTTAGAACAAAAACATCGCGATCAAGTACTAGTAAGATTTGCTAATAAAAGCTGTTCTATTTTAGTGGCGACCGATGTTGCTGCGCGTGGATTGGATATTAAAGAACTACAAGCTGTTATTAATTATGATTTGCCTTGGGATCCTGAAATTTATGTGCATCGCATAGGTCGCACCGGCCGAGCAGGTAAAAAAGGCTTAGCCTTAAGTTTATGCACCGAAGCCGAATTAAATCGAGTCATTACAATTGAAGAATATCAAGATACAAAAGTGCGCTGGGATGAAACAGCGCCCTTTCAAATGAGCTATCAAGCTCGTTTTGAGCCACCTATGGTGACCTTATGGATTAATGGTGGCCGCAAAGATAAAGTGCGTCCTGGTGATATTTTAGGCGCTTTAACCGGTGAAGCTGGCATCGCTGGCAGTGAAGTTGGCCAAATCGACATTTTTGATGGCCATGCTTATGTGGCGATTAAACAAGCGAGTGCTGATAAAGCCCTAGCCTGCTTAACTAAAGGCAAAATTAAAGGTCGTAACTTTATGGTCAGAAGATCCCAGTGGGATTAAACAACCTCTAATTAACCAAAACGTAACAGGAGACTCTTTATGAAAAGCAATATGGGAACTACAGACCGCATCATACGCCTGATCTTGGCAGTTTTAATTTTAATTTATGCCTATTGGCAATCAAGTTGGTTGGCGTTTGGCTGTTCTGTTTTTACTTTTTATGAGGCAGGCGCAAGTTGGTGTGTGCTTTATCAATTCTTAGGTAAAAACACCTGCCCCTTAGGAAAAAAATAACCAACTTTCAGAACTTTCTTTGTGCGACTTTAGCCACGTAAATCAGACTAAAGTCGCCTTGTCGACGACAATCATGTAACTAGACATTTCTTAACAAAAGTTCAATATATTAATAATACAAATTAACTTAATACAGACATTTCCATCTGTTTAAGTAAGCTATGTCTAAGATCATGCAGTTCTTCAAGCCTTGCCAGTGCTTGATCTGCTTTGTCATGACTCTTCAGTTCACATAACTCAACGACTAACGATTGTATTTTTTCATATAGTGACTTAATGAGCACAACATCTAGTTTTTCATAATAGTCAGGCGAACTAGCTATAGCACTCATTAAAACTTCAAACCGACTTTGAAGATCATTCAATGGCATTAATAAATCTTGGTCACCCTTAAGAAAAGCTTCGATCGCTACAATTAGAAAACGTTGTTCAACACCAGCAAAAAGCAATGGCAAATCATCATGACTTAGTGATATTAAATTCATCCATACTAAATCAGGCTGCCAATTCTTAGACCAATTATGGAGTTGGTGTGCCGGCATAGGCCTAGCAATACCGTAGCCTTGAGCTAATTCGCAACCCAGTTGCAACAACAGAGTACCATGCTCAGCCGTCTCTACCCCTTCGGCGATTACGTCACGACTAAAGCTACGTGCCAAACTAACAATACCCTCAACAATAGCCAAATCATTAGGATCATCAAGCATATCACGCACAAAACTCTGATCAATCTTGAGTAATCCCGCAGGCAGTCGCCTCAGATAAGTTAAAGATGAATACCCAGTACCAAAATCATCTAAGGCAAAATTAACGCCTAACTCTCGACAAGACTCCATGACTTGAGATATTGCCAAAACATCATCCAATGCATTAGTTTCTAAAACTTCGAGCTCCAAACTATTTGCCTTATAATTAGGATGAGCTGCCAACAAGAGTTTTAAACGCTGAACAAAATCCGGTTGTTGTAATTGAATAGCACTAATATTAACACTAACTTGGAAATCTAATCCCTCCGCATACCAATGATCAATTTGAGTTAATGCGGTTTCAATAACCCATTCACCTAATTCAATGGCAAGAGGATGATTCTCGATGATAGGTAAGAACGAGAACGGAAGCAATAAGCCTTTTTGTGGATGTTGCCAGCGAATCAAAGCTTCAGCACCAATTACCAAGCCCGTGCGCATATTAATTTTGGGCTGATAATACAGTTCAAACTCCTGCTCAGACAAAGCCAAATGGATATTATTTATACTTTCCTGATGATCTCGCGCGTTATTTCTCAACTCCAAGTCAAAAACATGGAAGCGACCTTTACCTGTCAATTTTGCCTGATACATGGCCTGATCAGCTTGGCGTAACAATTGATCGGCATCAACATCATCGATTTGTGGAAAGAAAGTAACACCAATACTCGCTGAAACCTGAACATCGACATTAAATTCATCCACCGAAACCGTAATAGTCTGAGCGGCGGCAACCAGCAATCGATTCAATAGCGGCATACTAGCTTCGACATCTTCGACATCTAATAACATTGCCACGAACTCATCACCGCCTAAACGCGCCAAAGTATCGCCTTCTCGCAAAGTATGCTTCATACGATTTGCGACAGCAATCAGCAACTGATCACCTGCATCATGTCCATGAGTATCGTTAATGGCTTTAAAGCCATCAAGATCCAAAAAAACCACCGCCAGTCTTTGGCCACTTCGTTCTGAATGTTTTATCGCTTGATGCAAGCGATCAGAAAACAAAACGCGGTTAGGCAAATTAGTCAATACATCATAATAAGCAATATGCTCTAGCTGTTTTTTATGCTCTTTAAGTGTAGTAATATCAGAAAATAAAGCTACGTAATGTAGTATCTGACCTTGCTGATCGCAAACTGTAGTAATGGTAAGCATTGCAGCGTATATTTCACCGTTTTTACGTAAACTAAAAACTTCATCACACCAATAATAGGTATTTAGCAGGCTCTCCCACATTACTCGGTAAAATGCTTTATTTTGAATTCCAGAACACAGAAATCGTGGATTACGACCTATTACCTCATTACGACTGTAGCCGGTAATGTGAGTAAAAGCTTCATTAACATCAATTATAAGACCTTTAGCAGAGGTAATCATAATACCTTCACGCACAGAACCAAAAACACTAGCAGCTAACTGTAGTTGCTCTTCAAACTGTTTACGCTCAGTAATGTCTGTATGTATTCCTATCATACGCAAAGGCCTGCCATTTTCGTCACGATTAACAATCATGGCTTTCTCGTGCATCCACTTATAACTACCATTCTTACAAAGGAGACGATGCTCACTATGAAAACTAGATATTTTCCCATCAAAATAAGAACGCATTAGTTCAAGCATGTAAACTTTATCATCGGGATGAATACGTTTCTCCCATTCTTTAAATCCAGTACCTATTTCGATCTCATCAAAGCCCAGACTTTCTTTCCAGCTTTTAGAATAAAGTACTATCCCTGTAACGATATCCCAATCCCATAATCCATGACCAGAGCCTTCAATAGCAAATTTCCAACGAAACTTGCTATCCTTTAATACAACTTCACGATAACGAATTTCTTGAGTCAATTTTTTAGCTAAGCGGATTGAATTGCTACTAGTATTAATCATTGACACTAATAAACTAAATAAGAAACCGTTTACCATTAAGCCACCTGCCAGAGTTGCCCAAGCAGCTAAATAAGAAATATTGGTGGATGTTTTGGCGCGATCAAAGACCAACGACCATTGAACACCATTAAAATTGACCATGCGCTGCTGAAAGAACAAGGAATCGTCAT
>CAIVGC010000275.1 GCA_903905335.1 uncultured Methylococcaceae bacterium | reverse complement strand
TTAATTGAACAAAATTTGAATGATAAAGAAAGTTTAAAGATAAGAAAGCAAGACCAAGGTTTGCCACTAGAAGGTTTTAAAGCTCAATGCAAAGAGCTAGGTTTTAAAGCTGGGACTACTGCTTTTGGCAACTGCGTGCTAGAACTTAATGAAGCAAAGTAACTGAGGTAAAAGATAATGAAGATACAAAAATTACGCAGTATGACTTTCACTTTATGCAGCATTGCTTTCATGCTGCTATCGAATAACACTTATGCTGTTGATATGGCTGTCTTACAGGAGGAGTGTGCCGACATAGGTTTTAAGATGAGAACACCTGCCAATGGCACTTGTGTTCTTAGGTTGATGAAGGGCGTTAAAGCTGAAGAAAAAGCCGTTGCCGCACAACAACAGGCCTATGCAAATCAACAAGCAGCGCAAGCAGCTCAGGCACAGCAAGCAGCCGCTCTTCAACAACAGCAAGCACAAATGTATGATTTACAAAGAAGATCAGTTGCAGCACAGGAGCAAGCTGCACAAGCACAAACCGAAGGTGCTGCTTATGAACGAAGGTCTCGTGGCCTTAAGTTGATGAACCAAGGGTTAGATAGAATGACGGGGACAGGAGCTTATGCGCCTAAAGCCAGCACATCATTTTCTTGTATTAGAAACGGCAACTATACGACTTGTAATTAACCTTAGCTCTCGGCTAAGGCCTATTGATTGGGTTGTATTTTGCCGATTTCAGCCGTTTTTATAATACTTTCACAATTTTGTTAGCAATTCATTATTTCTGAGTCTCGGAAACTCCCTTTAACGCCAGAAGAATTTCACGGACATCTTGAAGTGGATTGTTTGATCCTTTCACTAATTCAAGGATGTCGGGAATTAATTCCTGTGGCATAGCACCAAAAGGTCCAAAACCAAACATTTCTTTTTTTAAGCTAACGTAATATACGACATTAATTTGTTTGTAATATGTTGAAAAAACATACTGGTTTATTATAACGTATTGTTTATGCGAATTATGGCTTCATATAGTACTCCAGCGTTATGAAGAAAAGCCTTTCCGGATAATAAATTCCCGCAGGAGTTTTTGCATGGCCTGCATTATGCGAAGATTTGGTTAATGATAAATCCATTAACTCAATCTACAGGATTAATACTAAAACAGTAAGAGGTGAATCATGAATATTTCTGTATCGATTAATTTTATGCAACTTAAAATGCAGTTGCACAATGCGATGCTAATGAAAAGTTGGAGTTGTTACGGTTACTGGAAAACGAAACGTTCCCAAGCCGCTTTAAAAAATTTCTTGAACAAGTAAAAACTGATACCTTGAGCTTGGACGATATTACCGCAGAAGTCGAAGTCGCTAGGCAGGCAAGATACAATGCGCGTTGTAATTGATACTAATATTTGGATTAGTTTTCTCATCGGTAAAACGCTAATCGGTTTAAGAGATGCGATTATTTCCGGTCGCATCACGATTTTGTTTAGTGAGGAGCTTTTTGCGGAATTGATTGAGGTATTACAACGGCCTAAATTTAAAAAATACTTTTCTGCGACGGCTATTGAGCAATTAATTGTTTTACTTTATGACCGCGTGGAATGGATTGAGATAACACGTCACTTTGACGATTGCCGAGATAAAAAAGACAATTTTCTACTGGATTTATCGGTCTCAGGGCATGCCGATTATTTAGTGACCGGTGATGATGAT
>CAIVGC010000274.1 GCA_903905335.1 uncultured Methylococcaceae bacterium | reverse complement strand
TTGGACCCTACAGATAGAAGAAAACTACTATCACACCACTAATGCTTATGATACCAATGGCAAAGCTTTACCGATTGACACCAACTACGTCAATGCAACCATAGGTTATTCATTTGATTTTGGTTTAGATGCACAAGTTGCTACCTATAACTGTCCACTATCCGGCGGTGGTGCTCAAAACTTTGAATGTGACACCTACATCAACTTAACGCAAACCATCCAGCTAAGAGATAAACTAAATCTCATACTAGGCACTCAAAACGGCACTGTCTTTAATGCGCCTGCTGAATGGCATAATGTTGATTTCGGCGTTTTATCTTACACGCCGATTAAGGGTATTGAAATGCACGGAGGCAGTTATTTTGTAAATAGCTATCTGGCCAGCCTGCCTGTCGATGTCATCGGCTATACCACAGGCTTTGTTGCTAAAATCACGCCAACGTTTAGCGTAGAAGGCGACTATTTTGATGGTCATAACAATCTATCGGGCGCTCAAGTTAACTTCTTTTATAAAATTTATTATGTCGGCGTTATTATTCCCGAAACAGGATCAGGAAATCAATACGCAGGCGTCGCTGGCGTCAGATTTTCTTTAAATAACTGATATTACCTAGGAGGCTGTCCGAGAATAGAAAACCTACTGCGGAAAAGCCACAAGGCCAGATTCCCCGATCATTTTTGTTAAATAGAACAACTATCAAAGCATCTTAATAGCATATTAAGATTTTATAAATCGGATTTGGCGCTAGTAATAACCCTGTATGAGCTTCAAAATGTCGGGCTTCGCTAGTGCTAACCCGACCTACATGAGCTAGTGATACAAATGCGTTACTCATCGTGCATCACTGTTTATTTGGCATAAGCTGTCGTGTAGTGTTAAAGAATTTTTATTATTTGCTGGCAGGTTCTGCGGGTGCCGTTTCCGTGACTGGTGCAGCATTAGTTACCGGTGTTTCTACAGGTGCTGGTGCTGGCTCAGCCACTGGCGCCGATGGTTCAGCAGGTACAGCTTCAATTATTGGAGTTGCAGTCGCTACAGGAACAGAAACTGGTGCAGATTGAGCTGCAGGGGCTGATTCAGTTGTAGCCGTTTTTGTTTCTGTCGCTTCCTCAGTTTTGTTACAACCAGCTAATAATGCTAATGTCATTAGTCCAGTTACTATAATGAGCTTTGATGTCATAGTAATACCTTATTTTTATTATAATTAATTGCGTCTTCATTGCCTTAAGTACCTTAAGGCAACTAAAATAGTATCATATTATTTCTTGATTTTATTTTTTTAGGTTCAGTTCTATTACGCTGTTGGTCATGGGTGGAGTTTATGCGCGACATACACAGCCATTCAAAATATTGAAAACAGGTTTATCGATATCTGATCTCTACGGCATGAGATCCCAGCATTGCTTTTAATTGTGCAATAAGCTCATCAGTGGGGTGTACACGCCATTCGTCACCTAACTGAACGGTAGCTCGTGCTTCATCGGAGCTATAAGCAATACTCACGGGGCAACCACCTTTCTTAAAGGGCATTAATACCTCAGCCAATTGCGTACTTATATGATTAACGGTTGAGGCCTTATTCCAGGTTAACTGTAGCCCTCTAGCAAACTGTTCTCTGGCTTGATCGATATCGTAGAGCTTTTCCACCGTTAAACGTAAATTACCTGAAAAATTATCAATAGCCAAACCACCTTCGGCGATTAACACACAATCTTTTCCTAAAAGACCACGATACTTCTCATACACCTCACCAAATAAAGCACATTCTAGCCGACCACTATTATCGTCTAGGGTGACAAAACCCATAGTACCGCCCTTTTTATTTTGACGAGTACGAAACTCAACGATTAAACCGGCAACACGCGCTTCCACACTACCTCGACCTACTTTTAAGGCGGCTATTTTTCCGTGCGTGTAGTGTTTTAATTCAGCCTCATAAGAATCTATCGGATGTCCTGTTAAAAACAAGCCTAAGGTTGATTTTTCAGCCGCTAAGCGTTCATGGTCAGTCCATGGCGTTACAGCTTGCGCATAAGCACCTGACACACCGTCATCAACCTCATCGATATCTAAACCCGGTAGCGCGAACATATCGTTTTGACCCGTTTTAGCCATTTTGCCATGTTGTTCTGCAACACGTAAGGCCGTGGGTAATTCAGCTAAATGGCTGGCTCGGTTTTCATCAAACTCATCAAAGGCGCCGGCACGAATTAAGGCTTCTAAGACACGACGATTAAACTTTCGCAAATCAACGCGCTGACATAAATCATAAAGTCCTAAAAACAGGCCATTTTCTTGGCGCTCTATGATCATATCTTCTATAGCCGCCTGGCCCACACCTTTCACAGCACCCAAACCATAAATTATGTCGCTAGCCTCATTAACCGTAAACTTATACATCGACATATTAATAGCCGGTGGCAATATGACTTGCTTCATCTGCCTACATTCTTCTATTAAGTTCACCACCTTGTCGGTGTTATCCATATCCGAGGACAACACCGCCGCCATAAAGGCCGAAGGATAATGCGCTTTTAGCCAAGCGGTTTGATAAGCAACCAAGGCATAGGCTGCAGAATGTGATTTATTAAAACCATAGCCGGCAAACTTTTCCATCAAATCGAAAACATAAGTGGCGATGTCTTCTTCAACGTTATTTTGTACTGAACCTTCTAAGAACTTACCTCGTTCTTTGGCCATTTCCTCTGGCTTTTTCTTACCCATGGCTCGGCGTAACATATCGGCACCGCCTAAGGTATAAAGTGCCATTTCCCTAGCAATTTGCATCACTTGTTCTTGATACAAAATAACGCCGTTGGTAGGTTTTAAGATAGGCACTAAAATCGGATGGGCGTATTCAGCTTTGGCACCATGTTTTACATTAATGTAATCATCAACCATGCCCGATTCTAACGGCCCAGGACGAAATAACGCCACCAAGGCAATAATGTCATCAAAACAATCCGGTTTAAGCTTTTTAATCAGCTCCTTCATACCCCGAGATTCTAATTGGAACACCGCAGTGGTCAGACCATTCTTTAGCAGTACATAAGAGGCTAAGTCATCTCTAGGGATAGTAGTAATGTCGACTAAGGCTTCACCTGCCAAACGTTTTTTATCATTGATGGTTTGTAAAGCCCAATCAATAATGGTCAAGGTGCGTAAGCCTAAAAAATCGAACTTAACTAGACCTACCGCTTCTACGTCATCTTTATCGAACTGGGTAACTAGATTACTGCCATCTTCTTCACAATATAAAGGTGTGAAATCTGTCAACTTAGTGGGCGATATCACCACACCGCCAGCATGTTTACCGGCGTTTCTAACGGTACCTTCCAGTGACAGAGCCATATCGATCAAGGCCGTCACTTCTTCTTCGGTATCGTAGAGCAGCTTAAGATCAGGACTATCGACTAAGGCTTTAGTCAGGGTCATTCCGATTTCAAAGGGAATCAATTTGGCTAAGCGATCAACAAAGCCATAAGGAAAACCTAAGACGCGTCCTACATCGCGTATAACCGCCTTAGCGGCCATAGACCCATAAGTAATAATCTGGGCAACATGATCGCGACCATAATGACGCGCCACATAATCAATAACTTCATCACGCCTATCCATGCAAAAGTCGATATCAAAGTCAGGCATGGAGACCCGCTCTGGATTCAAAAAGCGCTCGAATAACAAATCAAATTCGATAGGATCTAAATCAGTAATCTTTAGGGCATACGCCACTAAAGAACCCGCACCAGAACCACGACCTGGGCCAACGGGAATTAGATTATTTTTAGCCCACTGAATAAAGTCAGCCACAATCATAAAATAACCAGGAAAACCCATCTGGCTAATCATTTTCAATTCAAAATCTAAGCGCTGATAATACACCTGCCTATTTTCTTCATCCGTGCCCTTGCCTATCGCCGGATAATGTAAAAAACGCTCTTCCAGACCTTTTTCAGCCTCTAAGGTCATGTACTCACTTAAGGTCATACCAGAGGGCACAGGAAAGTCGGGTAAGAAGTTCTCACCTAAAGTCAGGCTGATAGTACAGCGCTTGGCTATTTCTACACTGTTTTCTAAGGCCTCTGGAATATCCGCAAACAACTGCTGCATTTCTTCGCTGCTGCGTAAATACTGTTGCTCGGTATAGTCTTTGGGTCTACGCTCATCATCTAACACCCGACCTTGATTAATACAGACTCGTACTTCGTGAGCGGCAAAATCTTTTTGCGCAAGAAAGCGCACATCATTAGTCGCCACCACAGGCAAGTTCATCGATGCGGCTAATTCTAAAGCAGCCTCTATATAAACTTCTTCATCTGGCTTACCGACCCGCTGTAATTCCAGATAAAAAGCGTTTTTAAATAAGTCCGACCATTGTTGTGCTAGTTGCTGAGCTACACCCGTTTTACCCGCGACTAAAGCTTTACCTATATCACCGTCCATCGCCCCCGACATAGCGATTAAGCCTTGATGATTAGCTGCTATCCATTCATAGCGCAACATAGGCACGCCTAAATGCTGGCCTTCTTGATACGCTTTAGAGACTAACTCGGTGAGCGTGACATAACCGATATTATTATTGACCAACAAGGTCAGTCGAAAAGGAGTCGCGGGCTCGTCAGGGTTATACACTAAGACATCAGCGCCAGCGATGGGCTTAATGCCCAAGCCTCTTGTGGCCTTATAAAATTTAACCAAAGAAAATAAATTAGCGTGCTCGGTCACCGCTATGGCAGGCATATTAAGCTCAACTAAACGCTTAGCTAAAGCTTTAATCTTGACCGTACCATCGACCAAGGAAAATTCGCTATGTAATCTTAAATGAATAAAAGCCGGTTGCATGTAGGATAGTAGACTTAAGGTAATGGGGAGTTTTTGTTAATTATAACCTTTCCTGAAGCTCAGGAACGCCTACTATTGCCTCAGCATCTCATGAACTGCGATTTTAGACATTAAGACCTTAAGATAAATAGAGTCACGTAGGTTAGATTGCATTTTTTCGCAACCCAACACATATCTGCGGAAATGTTGCCCAAGTATTGCCGTCGAAATGTTTTTTGCGGCGATTTCTTTTTGAACAAATCGGAATTATGCCGGCTAAGTTGCGATTCACGTCGGCCTGATTCGCATTCAGCTTTACTCGGCTACCAATTTAAGACGGGACACTAGCTTAATCGTTCAATTTTAGGCAGGGTTCTTCTAAGCACAGACAAAGGAC
>CAIVGC010000273.1 GCA_903905335.1 uncultured Methylococcaceae bacterium | reverse complement strand
CATGTTAAGGTAAAGCTCCTAGTTGATAAAAAAGATGGATAATTATAGCGGATTAATGCTTGAGTAGCACTTCAAGGATTAAGATTGGCCTCAATGCATTACATTAAACATCATCTGGAGTAAAACAGCTAAAGCTGTTCCTCTCCAAATGACAGATACTAGCCTAGCCCCGTTAAGGTCTATGGTCTATGGTCTATATCAGCGCCTTCTTTGATGGGTATCATTAAATCTTCAGGGCTGATGCCTAAAATCAAAGCCATAGGGCTTGCGATAAAGATTGAAGAATAAGTACCAAAAAATACGCCAAATAATAAGACGATAGAGAAGTTATGGATAATTTCGCCGCCTAAGAAAAACAAAGACACCAACACCAAAATTACGGTTAATGAGGTCATGATGGTTCTGCTTAAAGTTACGTTGACCGAAATGTTCATGATCTCTTCGGTAGAGGTGTTTCTTAATAAGCGAAAGTTTTCACGAATACGGTCATAAACCACGATGGTATCGTTTAAAGAATAACCAATCAAAGCCAGTACTGCGGCTAACACGGTTAAGTCAAACTCTAGGCCTAAAGCCGAGAATAAGCCTAAGGTGACAATAACGTCATGTAAGGTTGCAATAACCGCACCGGTAGAAAACTTCCATTCAAAGCGCCAAGCGATATAAATTAAAATACCGATGGTTGAATACAGCAGCGCCAAAAAGCCGTCTTCAGCTAAATCATCACCGACTTGTGGGCCGACAAATTCAACGCGTCTGACGCTAGCAGGTTCTGCTGTGGTTTTGTTAATGGCTTCTAAAACTTTAGTGCTTAAATCAGCGCTGCTGACGCCATCATGCGGCTTTAATCGGATCAGTACGTCTTTAGCTGTACCAAAATTCTGCACTGTGGCATCGTTAAAACCTTCGGTATCTAACGTATTACGTAATACTGTTAAATCGGCGGCTTTTTGATAGCCGATTTCAATTAAAGTACCGCCGGTAAAATCGATGCCCATTTGTAAGCCGCGTGTTGATAGCGAAATAATGGACAACACCATCAATATCCCCGAAAAAATCATGGCGATATTGCGGTTACCTATAAAATTTATATTAGTAGTCTTCATGTTGTTAATCTTCTCAGTCTTGAACTTAGGTTCCGTTACACAGGATTAGTATCACTGCTCATAATTAAGTCGTCATGCCTGCAATCCCTGCGGGAACGACGATGCTTTATTAATTGTGAGCAGTGAGGGTAGATAACTGCGCCCTTAAATTGATAATTTTTCGACTCTACGGTTACCGTAGACCCAGTTAATCACCATTCTTGTTCCGGTAATCGCCGTAAACATAGAAGATAAAATACCGATAATCAGGGTGACGGCAAAACCTTTAACCGAACCGGTACCATAAGCAAACAACACGACGGCGACGACTAAGTTGGTAAAATGTGAGTCAAGAATAGTGCCAAAGGCTTTATCGTAGCCGGCAAAGATCGCCGATTGCGGTGTATTGCCATTCTTAAGTTCTTCTTTAATACGCTCAAAGATTAAGACGTTGGCATCAACTGACATACCTACTGTTAAGATAATACCGGCAATACCCGGTAAGGTCAGCGTCGCTTGTAGCATGGATAAAATGGCTACTACGATAACCACGTTAAAGGCTAAGGCAAAGTTGGCAATCATGCCGAACAAACGGTAATAAACGGCCATAAACAAGACGACTAAAGCAAAGCCGACTACAAATGACAACATACCTTTGTCTATATTATCTTGACCCAAGCTAGGCCCTACCGTGCGTTCTTCAACGATATCCACTGGAGCGGCTAAGGCGCCGGCTCTTAATAATAAAGACAAGTTTCTAGCTTCTTGTGGGCTATCTAAACCAGTGGTTTGAAAACGCTTACTAAAGACGCCTTGAATAGTCGCGACATTAATCACTTTTTCAACTTTTTCTTTATGTCGAACTTTTTCACCATTAACAATTTTAGTGTCTATTTTATATTCAATAAACACCACCGCCATAGGCTTACCAACACTGACTTGGGTGGTTTTAGCCATCTTCGCCGCGCCCACACCATTTAAAGAAATGTTCACCGAGGGTCTGCCGTCTTGATCGACACCTGAGGAAGCATCAACAATTTGGTCGCCAGTAACGATGATGCGTCTATCTAATAAGATAGGTGCGCCTTTTCTTTCATAATATAAACGACTGCCGACCGGTACATGTCCTGCTACGGCTTGTTGTACATCATGTTCTACATCCACTAAACGATATTCTAAGGTTGCTGTCGTGCCCAAAATTTCCTTAGCGCGTGTAGTATCTTGCACACCTGGTAGTTGCACTACGATGCGGTTTTCACCTTGTTGTTGAATAACGGGTTCTGCAACACCTAGTTCATTAACACGGTTACGCAAGGTAGTCATGTTTTGCGCGACAGCATTTTTCTTAAGTTCGCGTTCTTCTTTATCAGATATGTTTAGCCAAACCTGATTTTTATCATCGGGTTCAGTGATTTCCAAGGTGCGAAAATCTTTGCTTAATAAAGTAAATAAGCTGGCTTTATCGTCGGCATTATTGATGGTTATTTTAATATAGCCATTATCTTTAGCAACGGATTGATAGCGCAATTTTTCGTTTCGTAACGCTAAGCGTAGATCATCGTTATAACGATCTTCAGCTTGCTTAACAGCCGCGTCCATATCCACTTCCAGCAAGAAGTGTACCCCGCCGCGTAAATCTAGGCCCAGATACATAGCGTTGGCGTGTAAAGCACGTAGCCATTGCGGAGTCGTCGGAGCAAGATTTAAAGCAACAGTGTAGTTGTTTCCCATGCTGTCTCTAAGAAAATCTGCGGCTTTAAGCTGGTCATCGGTATTATTAAAACGGGCTAAAACACGACCGTCTGTGAATTCGAAGGCTTTAAGAGTGACGCCCATCGTTTTAAGATCAGATTCCATTTTGCCCGCCTGACCTTGATTAATGGTTTCAGTTTGGGTTGAGGAGACTTGAACAGAAGGGTCTTCACCGTACAGCGTGGGTAACGAATAAATAATCCCAATGCCAAAAACAAAAAGGATTAGAAGATTTTTCCAAAGAGGGAAGTGGTTTTGCATGTGTTATTCCAATAATTGCAGCAGATCCTAAGCTGGGTGTGGCGTGAAATCACGCCTAGTTTCGACGTAAAAGCTTAGCGTTCACGTCGATAGTCCCAACCTACGCTTATCTCATTAAGCTTTATTAATGACTACTTTTTTAGTGATGGCTTTGTACGTACCTTTAGGCATCATGCTTTCAATGCTTTGGCGTTGTACTTGAATAAAAACATTGTCAGAGACTTCAAGTTTGACAAAGTTTTCATCTAAATCAGCAACTTTACCTAAAATGCCGCCAGTGGTGACCACTTCAACACCTTTGCTGATAGCAGAGATCATTTGTTTCTTTTCTTTAGCGCGTTTAGACTGAGGACGCAAAAATAAAAAGTAAAAGAAAGCTAATATTCCCAATGGAAATAACATGCCTTCCATACCAGGTGATTGGGCGGCAGGTGCCGCAGCTGCTAAAGCGTCAGAAATAAAAAAACTCATGGTCATCCTCAATTGTTATTGTTATTAAAAAATGCGCTCATTATGCCATAGACGGCATGGCTTTTCCTCGTTGTTGATAAAATTGTCTAACAAATATATTTAGCTCTTGTTTTTCAATGGCATCACGTAAGCCCTGCATCAGACTTAAGTAATAATAAAGGTTATGAATAGTGTTCAATCGTGAACCTAACATTTCTTTACATTTATCTAAATGACGCAAATAGGCTCTAGAATAATTCTGGCAGGTGTAACAAGCGCAGTCTGGATCTAAAGGTTGACTATCAAATTCATACTGGCTGTTTCTGATTTTTACCACACCAAAAGTAGTAAACAAATGGCCATTACGAGCATTGCGCGTTGGCATTACGCAATCAAACATATCAATGCCGCGCCTGACCGCTTCGACTAAATCTTCAGGTGTGCCTACACCCATTAAATAACGCGGTTTATCGACTGGCATTTTGTTATGAATGACATCTAAGGTTGCCATCATTTCTTCTTT
>CAIVGC010000272.1 GCA_903905335.1 uncultured Methylococcaceae bacterium | reverse complement strand
GGTTCAGTGCCCTTTCTTAAAGAAGAACTGAGCGCACTGGCTCACAAATTGGAGGCTTATCATTACCAATTGAGTCAAGAAATTACGGCTATTTATTTGTCGGGATCTGATTTGGTTAATGGTAAGCAATGTTTAAAAAGTGTGGTGAATATGCAGCGCTTTTTAGCCAATCTGCTGGCAGAGATTACTCCGCATCCTTATCAAGTTTATGAGCAATTAAAACTCTTTAACGTAGACTTGTGCTGTTACCATAATGTTAGCTCAGAGTTTGTCATAGCACCTTATCGTCATGAGCAGTTATTTGAGGTGTTTCAAAAAACCTTGGAGTCCTTGAATGAGCAAATTAAATTAAGTAAGACGCGTTCACCTTATTTGTCATTTACCGAATCAGCGGGTTTAGTACAGGCCAGTTTGCCCACTACTATACGAGAAGCACAAGATATTTATTTGTTAGTACAAAAAAGCGGTGTAAGCAAAACTGTTAGTCTGGATGACTTCAAAATTTCAGCGCTTACGCGTCTGCCGATCGTGCATAAATTTTATTTACAAGGCATTCCTTGTAAACGTCTGGATCGAGTTCCGTTTCAACATTCCTTTGGCAATGAAATTGATATTTATCAACTAAGTACTGGTGAAGAATGGGATTATGCTTTGAATGAATTAGCACTGGGTTTTTATGCCGATGCTAAGCTGACGGAAGCCAGTTATTTTTTACACTGGAGATCCTTGTAATGGCTCTGATGCGTAAATTAGCTGGTGAACGAGCGCATGTCGAAGGTTATGAAATTAAGAGCATCATTAATAATCTTAATAATATACTCAATAGCACCCGTGATTACAGCTTTTTTTTTCAGAATTTTGGCATATCAGACTACCGATATTTAAGCACACGAGAAGATATAGCTAAAGCGATCATTGCCGATGTCAGTGAAAATATAGCCTTATTTGAGCCTCGTGTGCTGGTCAATGAAATTAATTATGTTAAATATGATAGCTTATTACGATTATCATTTATTATTGATGCGGTGCTACGTGATAACGGACAGCCTTTAAAGTTGTTTTTGGATCCTGTTGATAATCACTTACAGGCTAGGCTATGAGCCAATTTACTGAAGATTTAGCCATTACCCTGTCATTAACCATTGATGGTCAGGCTTACACAATTGCTCCTGCTAATGTTAAGTCTCTAAAGCTTGATTTGTTTCCTTATGGATATAATGCTGAAGTTAGTTTTATAGTCTATTGTGAAACAACGGCTGATACGCTATTAACACCGATAACCAGCAATAATTTAATTACTGTGTCATTGCAAGCAGCAACGTATGTTAATAATAGTCAAGGTACTATTACTCCACTTAGTTTGAGCGGACTGGTTACGGCTAGACGATTTACAGAGCAACTTGTGAATTTGCCTGCTGGGGATGTAATGTTACATCGGCATTATCATCTGGTTTTTGCTGATCCGGCTCAAGTGCTATGGAAGCAACATTATCCTTGTGATCTATTAGTTGATTCGACCTTACAAGCTTTTATTACCACACATACGCCTACACAAATTACCATGGTTTATGATTGGGATGCGGTGTTAACGGTTCAATATCCGGTGCTGAGTCTGTCTTTGGGCTCGCCTTTAAATCAAGCCAGTTTTTATGATTATTTGATATGGTTAGTCGATAGCCAAAATGGTGTTCTTAGCTATGATTTTGGCACTAATAAATATACCTTAAGTGCAACTAAGAGTCAGTCGGGGCAAGCTCTGTCTCTTAATCCTTTAGAGGTTTCAGGTTTTCAAGTCAATCTTTCAGAAGTACATCGTTTTCAGCCCAATGTGTTGAATGCCTATTCAGAAAATCCGCAAACTACAGCCATTACTAACGCCGCAGTAACGACTAAGATACGTCGTGATTATATCGCTCGTTATCCTATCGCTGCCGATATGCAATCTAGGGTAACTTTAGAAACGGCTAGATTTCAGCAACATTGTCATGAAGTGCATTTGGATTATCAGCATTTTCAATTACAGGTGACACCACCTGGTCAGCTAGTGAATTTTCAAGGCTCTACACTATGGAATTCATTGTTATTTATTCAAGCCAAAAATTATCGGGTTAAACACTGGTACTTGTCTGCATATACAGCCAATCCGGAATTAACGACAGATCTTAATATGGCTTATAGTCTTTATGTGATGGAACATCATTTGATTTTGGAAGGCAGTGCTGAGCTATGTGTTAACTTACCAGCTTACATCATGCCTAGCTATCCAGTTTTTGTGGAAGGCAAACTCGTTAGTGAAACTGGCGCGGCAACGGATATGACTTATCAGTTTTATACCGACAGTAATACATCGGTTAATTATTACAAAGTGAGTATTCCTTTGTGGACTAAACAAAATGTACGCGTAGATTATCAGCCTAATCAAGATGGTGGTCAGTTTTATTTTCCACCTTATAAGAATGCGCGAGTTTTGATTGGTTTAGATTTCAATTATGCTTATATAGATTCTTTTCTTGATTGGGGAACAGGTACCGCCTTACCGATGAGTTCTCAAGGTAATCAGTTAGTGATGGGTACTTCAACAACCAGCCAGAATATTATCAAACATAACTATGTCGATAGTAAGGCAGAATTGCAAATTCAGCGTACTCAGGATAAAGATACCGAATTATTGCAATTTTCCAATGGTAATATTCTCCTTCAAACCTTGCAAGGTAGCTGAGCATGGCTTTTGTTTGTAAAGTTGAATTAGATCAAACCAAGGGGCTTACCCTAACCGTTGTCAATGCCGATGGTAATATTACGCAGACGGCAACTTTTGATGGCACAACGATTACTCATACTTGTAAAGGTGCAGATGCAACAAGCACTATCAAGCAGACTTCAACGGATATTACTATCGCATGTACTAATTTTACGGTTAATGCCGATACCATTAGTTGTACCTCCACCAAAAATACCACGCATACTGCTCAAGGAACTTTTGGCATTAATAGCACCAAGGATGCCACTATAAAGTCCTCGGCCGATATGACAGTATCAGCTACTTCAAAATTGACTATGACCTGTGCTGATTTTTCAGCAACAGGCGATAGCACAGCAAAAGTGACTTCTGCTACAACGACTATAAATGGTGATACAAAAGCCAGTGTTACAGGTGCCTCATTGGCATTAACAGCAACAGCCGATGCTAATATGAAAGGTGCAACTATTAAAGTAGCCGCAGATACCACCATGGATGTTGAGGGTTTGACAACAACTGTCAAAGGAAGCATGACTAATATCCAGGGTAGCCTGATACAACTAGGATAAGGATGATGAGTCTCGACAATACACAATACCGTGCATTTTTAGAAGAGTTGCATGATTTAGCTGATTTTCGGTTAACGTACTCCCTAGATAATCCTAATGCTGGCTTGGACGGTGATGATCCGGATGTTAAGCGCATTATTGAAGCGTTAGCCTTTTTTGGTGCTCGCACACAAGTGGCGGCCTTGCGTAGTTTGGATTCTAGCAGTCGACGCTTATATCAACAGTTTTTTTCTTATTTATTGAGT
>CAIVGC010000271.1 GCA_903905335.1 uncultured Methylococcaceae bacterium | reverse complement strand
GCATAATGATTTACCCTTGTTAAAGCTAGTCGACCACCCAGTTGCGGTAGATCCAGATGAAAAACTCTCGACCTATGCAAAAAACTCAAACTGGCCAATCATCAGTTTAAGATCAGGACAATGTCCTACCGAGCATTTTCATAAATAATTCCAGTAGCAATACTATCAAGATCAGTAACACTAAACCGTTCTGATTTCGTATTAAACGATATAATAAACGTCATCCCGGCATGGACTGCCGGGATCTAGTTGCCATGGATGGCAATGTTAAATGCACCGTTATACCAATTAGTACTTCTTTATTATGTCGGTATATACATCCCTGTGTTCTGGTTCCCGGCAGTCCATGCCGGGATGACGGATTTTTTGCATCGCTCCAGCGATGCGTGACGCAGAGCGTCACCGGCGGCATTCCCACGCAGAGCGTGGGAACGATATAAACTTTTGATATTTATTAATTAATTTTTGGCTAGCAACTTAAGGCGTGACAGGTACTAGACTTAACCCTTCGCCTTTCGTCTGTGCTTAGAAGAGCCCTGTTTAAAAGTGAATGATTAAGCTTAGTGTCCCGTCTTAAATTGGCAGCCTAATTTTTCAAACAATGCCCTTAAAGAAAATCAATCCGCTCTCCTTCAAAGACCGCGCATGTTAGCCGGCCTGAAGCATAAGCGCCGGTATCGAGGCCTATACGATTCGATTTAATTTCAGGGTTTTCAGTGACAGAATGCCCATGAACGATGACTTTCTCGTAGGGTCTATTACTATTTAAAAATTCATCGCGTATCCACAGCAAATCATTAGCAACTTGTTTACTGAGTGGTTGCTTAGGCTTAATGCCTGCGTGTACAAAAAAATAGCCGCCTAAATCAAAACTCAGCGCCAGAGCCCGATAAAACTGTCGATGCGAGACCGGGCATTTTTCAGAAAAATCAGCGAATATTCTGGGTAGATCTTTTGAGGAAGGAATACCCCTGAGCGTCACACCATAACTTTGCAAAGTCGATAAACCACCAAAGGTAAACCAATCATGAGCGACGTCTAACGCCTGACCTTCAATAAATTGTAATAAAACTTGTTCATGATTACCTAATAGATAAACCGTTTTAAAAGCTGGTAGCTCATGGTCTAACAAATAATCAATTACCTGCTTAGAGTGCGGGCCACGATCAATATAATCCCCTAAATAGACCACAATCTTAGTACCCTGATAAGCTTGGGCATGTTGAAATATCTTTTGATGCACGACTTCTAATAAATCAAGGCGCCCGTGGATATCTCCCACCGCATAAACACGATGATTATCAGGCAATCCTTTTAAAGTTGGCTCCTTAGTGGACTGTTGCTGAAATAGACTTTTTAATCGCGCGATCATAGGCTTGTTTAAATAGATTTAATTGTTCGTCATCATACATAAAAGCCGACTCAACCCATGCTTTAGCTGAGGGATTCTCAATGACAAAAGACACTAAATTTATTGGTAATTGCCATTTTGGCGTAAATTGCCATTCTATAGCCACTTGCTTAAGCCACTGAGCTTGTTCTTCAGCACTCAAAACAGCTTGATAGGGATAAGCCAGCATCAATCGTCGTAAAGCCAACTCTGGCTCTACACGTCCAGCATATAAAGATAAGCGCAAGGCATCAGTTACGTCAGCATCATTAAAATTAAGTCTTTTGTAGACTAACGCCAATCTATACCAAGAGAACGCATCAACCGGTGAAATGCCAAGTCCTTTCTTAATCGCTAATTGAGCTGCACTTAACTGTAATTGCTCTTGCTCAACAGAATTATTCTCAAAATTAACTAAGGCTAAATAACACAAACTTTTATCTTGCCAATATTCAGGATTATCATCCCAAGCTAAGGCCTTATCCAAAGCAGTTAAACTTTTCTGATAAACTTCAGCCGGCACATGATCTTGTTCTTGCTTTAAAACGGATTCAGGATAAAGCGCATAAAGACTAGATACAAATCTAGGCACGGCAAGCCATAGTATACCTAAACAAAGTATCAGCAAGATGACCGCCCATAAACTTTGAAGCTTAAAGCTTACTATCCCCATATTATTCCGAGTAATAGGATTTATAACGGCCATAATGATAGCTATAATCGCCAAAATGCCCATATTGCTTCAAATTAATTTGTTGCAAAACAACCCCAGCAATATTGCTGTTGCCGTCTTTCATTAATAAATGCAAGCCATTGCGGACGACCTTTTTGGGGGTAGAATCCCATTTTAAAACATAAATAGTTTTGTCAACCAAGCCCTGTAAAATTCGAGAATCTGGTACCGCCATAATCGGTGCAGAGTCGACGACCACTAAATCAAACTGCTCACGCAACTCTTGCATAATTGAGCGCATGCGTTTTGAAGCAAACAAATCTAAGGCATTAACATAACCCGCATTACCCCTAGACAAAATCATCATATTAGTTTTAGGGTCCTTCAGTAACACATCAGCTAGCTTTAAGTCAGGATTGCTGAGTAAATCTGTGAGGCCTAATGACTCTTTGTCGAGACCAAAAGTTTTAGTAATCGCTGGTCGCCTTATATCTGCTTCAACAATAACAGAACGCTGGCCTGCGCTAGCTGATAAGCGCGCAAGCATCGCAGATAAGGTTGATTTACCCTCACCAGGTAGCGATGAAGTAATTAAAATCGACTTAACCGCTGCATCAGGATTTAATAAACTTAATGAAAGACGTAAAGTATTAATCGCCTCTGCCAATCCAGACAGAGGTTTTTCTATCACATAATCATGCGGCTCAATCTTTGTCTCCTGATGCATGGGAATAATTCCCATGGTAGACATATTAAAAAAATCGTGTACTTGTTCTGGTGTACGTACACCCGGATTAATCTGATCAATAATAAAAATTAAACTGATAGCAACAAATACTGCGCCTATAAAGCTAATAAGCAGTAGTAGATTCTTTTTTGGGAAGGTCGCTTCCGTAGGGATTTCAGCAAATGAAATAACACGCGCATCAGCTTGTTCTATACCTTGTGTTGAAGCTGTTTCTTTAAAGCGCCCTAAAAAATTTTCAAATAAAGTTTTATTTGCCGTAGCTTCGCGCTCCAGAGCACGTAACTCAACTTCATCTTGATTATTACCCGAAGCTTTTGATTCCAACTGTTTTAAACTGGCCAATAAAGAGCTTTCTCTAGCCCTAGCCACATCTAAGGTATTATGTAATCCTGCGGCAATTTTTTTAACCTCTGCACGTACTTTAGATTCAATATCATCCAATTCGGCGCGCATCTGAATCATTTTAGGATGGCGAGCACCAAACTCAACCAGCATTTCAGAATACTTACGTTGAACCTCAGATTCTTGACCCCGCAAACTAGAAATTAATGATGAATTTAATACGTCAGCGACACTGTCAAAATTACGGCCACTGCGCGATATGTCTTCAACTTGTTGATATTTAGCTTCGGCTTCAGCACGCTGCACACGCGCAAGGATTAACTGACTATTCACTTCTGATAATTGCTGCTGAGATAAACCGACTTCTTTGCTTACAGCAACCAAATTATGGCTTTTACGATAACTCTCAACAGCTTGCTCAGAAGCCTCTACTTTTTTCTTAAGCACACCCAACTGATCATTCAACCAATCGGCAGCTTTTTTTGTAGCATCAAATTTAGCTTGCAACTGACCAATAATATATTTATCAGCAACAGCGTTAACAATTTTGGCCACTAGCTTTGGATCTTTTGATTCAAAAGCAATATTAATCACCTGAGAACGTTTAATTTGAGTGACTGTTAATTTACTAAGAATTTTATTAATAATGCTAATTTGCAAAGCTTCATGTTGCTCTTCTTCAGTGCTTGTATCAATGGATTTAAGCCCCAGCGCAACTAGCCAGTTATCGGGCAATAAATGCAGTGGATTTAAATCAGCAAAGAACCCAGGGGGCACCAAAGCAGAATTAAACTCTGGATATTGATCCAGTTTTAAGGACTCATTCACTTTACGAATAATCTCACGTGATTTAATGACCTCCATTTCACCAATAACAGCCGAATCTCCAGTTAAACTTCCAGTTAAAACTTGTTCAATATCAACTACTTTAGCGGCATTGATCCCAACCAACAACTGGGTTGCTGCTGTGTAACGGGGCGATAATTGATAAATCACTAAAACTGCAAGAAATAATATAAAGGCAGTCACATTAACCAGCAACTGTCTTTTTAACCAAAGCGTATGAAAGTAATCACTAAGCGATAAGGCATTAGTATTTTCTTCAGACATCTCTCCGGCTAAAAGATTAGATTCATTTGACATTAATAAGGTATTCTCGAAAGATTAATACAGAAATAAACAGTAGTTCGGGCAAAACAACAGGGCTTTCCCGCATTTCAATATGAACTTCATTGCTCACTTGGAGTAAAACGACTTTACTGTTTTAAAAAAACAATAGCAGCAGCTTTGCACTCTAAATTAAGATGAATGAGCTAACCCAAATGAAACCTAGATTAGCCAACTTAGCAGCCATCAACTTAAAACGGGATAATGTGAATAGTATAACGATCAACGCCGCTCGTGGGAACGATAAAAAGCACAGGCTACAACTTTGTGAGGCTTTAGGTTGGTAGCGAACTTAAAAAAAACGCTCTTCAACATGAATCTGATCACCTGGCTGAACTTTATCGTCTATGGTTAGCTTAACTTCATTCTTTTTAGCATCATTCGCACGAATAACCAACACGTGATCTTCTTTAGCGCGATAGGTAAAGCCGCCAGCTATTGCAACAGCATTAAGATAAGTCATACCATCGACATAAGGATAAGACTTAGGTTCTTTGACTTCGCCTATAATATAAAAAGGCCTATAGTTTAAAACCTGCACACTCACTCGTGGATTTAACAAATAATCAGGTTTAAGTTTGGCTGCTATACCCTCTTCTACCTGCTTAACCGTTAAATCTTTCGCCAGCACATCGCCAATTAAAGGCAGTGCAATAAGCCCTGCGCCATTAATGGTATATTCACCCGATAAATCTTCATGATTAAAGACGGTAACTTTTATTAAATCGCCAGAGCCAAATTTATAACCTTGACTCGCGGAGGCACTTGTATTTTTTGGCAGTTGATCTTTACTGTCTTCAGCGGAAACAGAAAAAGCAAATAAAACGCCAGATAACAATAAAATAACTGGCAGAATGGAGCGTGCAGGCAAAAACTTAATCATCAATTAAAACTGTCCCCTTAGGTTTAGCATGAGTTGATTAACTACATAATTAGAGTTTACATAGTTAGAGTCGCGCGTTGAATAGCTATATGCTAAATCAGTAGATAAATTTCTATTTAAAAAATACTTAACGCTAGCCGTGCTAAGGTAATAAAGATCGCTACGGTTTAAATTATTAGTTGTAGTTGAATTATCGTAACCTTGGTAACTCATTTGGCCAACATTGCTGCCTATTTTTAAGAGTATGTTGCGAAGTAACTCATGTTCTACACTGACTCCAGCGGTAGTGCTTAATGCACCAGAAACGCCCTGCTGGGTAGTTTCAACAATATCGCGACCAATACGTGCCAATACCGTTGTTAACTTGGTAGGACGATATTTAAGATTTAAAAAGCCATTGACGCCGGACACTTTTGAAAGACGAGCATCATCATAACTACGTTGAACATAACCCAAAGAAACATCGCCTGTCAGCAAATCGGTTAAATCAAAGAACAACCCCGTAGTGGCATTATAGCCATTTGAACTACGATTATAGGCAAGACCACTACCATTTGATAATACATCTGTATCATAAGATACTTTTTTATATTCAAACTTAGCAAACGCTTCATACTGAGGCTGAATTTCATACCCCAGTCGCAGCATCGGTTTATATTCCCAACGGTTTCTGCTAGACATTTGCAAAGTATTACCGGAAATACTGGCTACATCTTGATAATCATAGCGACTAGTATCCATACCCGTTTTTAAATCGAAACGATTAAATTTTTGATTATAAAAACTATCGATTACTTTTAAAGTGTAAAAGGTAGGACCTATACCGCTAATCTGATCAGGTGAACCTCTATTTTCATGCAGATTGTTATAAGTAATACCGCCACTAAAAAAACTATCTCGCGTCAAGTCTAACTTGCCCTCAAGATTAGTCATAATATCATGGTAATTACTTTGCTCTGGAAACGACGCATATTGGGTAATATCAGTATTTAAATTAAACTTTAAAGCATGTCGCGTCCAATCCGAACGCACATCTAAGCTTGGTTTATAATGCGCAATATAACTATTGGTAACACCCAACGTTTTATCACGCATATAAATATTGCTATTGTATTCGTTCGTGACGTCCATAGACGGGTGGTACAAAAATGAACCAGAGCGAATTCCATTTGGAATATAAGCTTCACTAGCGCGCTCTTTAAAAAAATCGGCATCATCTTCGGATTGATAGGCCCAAACAGGCAAAGCACCTAAGGTATTGAAGATAAAAAAAACACCGATAATTTTTTTCATTATGCCTTATGGGATTTTTTAATTTGGGCTGACAGGATGCTCGTTATGGTCGGTATCTTTTTCTTTTTCTTTTTCTTTTTCTTTTTCTGGTTTTTTTGTCTCTACGTCTTTATCAGATTTTTTTGGTTCAGCGCTTGGTTTAGTGGGTTCAGTCTTTGATTTAGTGGGTTCAGTCTTTGATTTTGAATCCGCAGCATGTACGCCAACAGAAAACATCAACGCTATAAATAAAACGATAGATCTATAAAAAATGGTCATTTTGAATTACCTTGATAAGTTATGAAAATTGATACTGAAATAAAACCCTAAAAGTACTATTGATTATAGTAATACATTTACATCTAATAAAGAAAGTATTATTCAATCTTTTTTATATCATTTATATCGTTCCCACGCTCTGCGTGGGAATGCCGCTGGTGACGCTCTGCGTCACGCATCGCTGGAGCGATGCAGGATACATTCCCACGCAGAGCGTGGGAATGATAGCTCTTTTTTTAACCAAGCGGGACGGGGCTATAAACCCCGACTGGCATCGGTTTATTTATTACTTTGATTTACGGTTTTTGATTTTAAAAATCACAAACCCTAACAAAGTAAGCAGCCACAAAAAATCCGTCATCCCGGCATGGACTGCCGGGAACCAGAACACAGGGATGTATATACCGATATAATAAAGAAGTACAAATTAGTATAACGGCGCATTTAACATTGCCATCCATGGCAACTAGATCCCGGCAGTCCATGCCGGGATGACGGTTATTCTAAGCGGGACGGGGTTTGCAACCCATAAGCGCCAACTTAAGGAGTAGCCCCTTTAAAAATCAATAAGAATACGCATATAGGTAGTTTTTTTAATGAGATATGCTAATTCCACCTAAATCACAAGACATCAGCTTT
>CAIVGC010000270.1 GCA_903905335.1 uncultured Methylococcaceae bacterium | reverse complement strand
CTCATGTAAGTAATCTTTGTTAATTTGTTTACTGAAATCGTACTAAAAAAAATTACATTTGATTTTATGGTTAGTTAACTTGACTTTTAATTTACCCACTACGATTCACATAGAGCCAGTATTTAGAGCTCATAGAAGGTAGGAGAATTTATTTGATTACCTTCTATTTAAAATTACTGCCAGATGTTTCATCTGCTAGTAATTCCACTATCCTCTAGCTATAGTCTTGTTTAGCTGACCTTATTCCATCTCATAGGTTCTTTTCTGACACTGGTTATAGTTATTTTCGATTGTCCTTTGCTTTGACAGTTTTGGCGCGTCCCCTCATTTCTTGATGTTCAATTATTGATAGGCCATATTTTTAGCTTTTGTACCTGAAGACGTTTTTGGGTCGTTGTGGTAATAGCGTATGAAATCATCTGATTATCAAGTCAATATTTTAGTTGTTTCAGTTTTTGTTGCAAATGGATAAAAGCACTTCAGGCAAATAGGGAGTAGCTGTTTCTGTAGCATGTGTTTTAGTGAATAAAAAACTTCTAAAGATAACGCAAATTGTCTTTTTATTTACTTGCTATTTTGATTAGCGCCCCCATAATCTTCTAATGTAAAAAAATGCTATAGGTTCTGTTTATGGAAGCGCAAATAATGAAAGAGTTACAGGTTACGGATAATTTGATTCCAGTTTTACCCCTTAGAGATGTTGTGGTTTACCCACATATGGTTATTCCTTTATTTGTTGGAAGGGAGCGATCAATTGATGCATTGGATGCTGCAATGAAAGATAGTAAGCAAATTTTGTTGATTGCACAAAAAGATGCTGAAATTGATGAGCCTAATTTTACTGATCTTTATCAGGTTGGAACTTTAGCTAATATTTTACAATTATTAAAGCTTCCTGATGGTACCGTAAAGGTTCTGGTGGAAGGGGCGGAGCGTAGTAAAATTCTTCAGTATCAGGAGACTGGGAGTTTCTTTTCGGCTGAAGTTGAAAAAATTGACGATGTATTTAATCTCTCTGTGCAAGAGCATGATGTTTTGCAGCGTACGGTTATTAACTCATTCGATCAATATGTTAAATTAAATAATAAAATACCACCTGAAGTTTTGAATGCGCTTGCTGGAATTGATGATCCTAGTCGTCTTGCTGATACTATGGCTGCACATATGAATTTAAAAGTCAGTGATAAGCAGGGTATTCTTGAGGCTGCAGATATTGAAAAGCGTTTAGAAGATTTAATGGCCTTAATGGAGGGAGAAGTTGATTTGCTGGAAATGGAGAGGAAAATTCGAGTTCGAGTTAAACAGCAAATGGAGAAGAATCAGAGGGAGTATTATTTAAACGAGCAAATGAAGGCAATACAGAAAGAATTAGGTGACATGGATGATGTGCCCAATGAAATTGAGGTGTTGGAAAAGAAAATTGCCGATGCAGGTATGTCTAAAGAGGCTAAGGCTAAGGCTACGACTGAACTTAATAAACTTAAGTTAATGCCTGCAATGTCGGCTGAAGCAACTGTGGTGCGCAATTATATAGATTGGATGCTTAATGTACCATGGAAGAAAAAAACTAAGGTTCGACATGATCTTAAAATTGCAGAGCAAGTGCTGGAAGCCGAGCATTTTGGCTTGGAAAAAGTGAAAGAACGTATTCTTGAGTATCTGGCTGTGCATCAGCGAGTTAAAAAGCTTAAAGGTCCTATTCTGTGTTTGGTGGGTCCTCCTGGTGTTGGTAAGACTTCATTAGGTGAGTCTATTGCTAGAGCAACTAATCGTACCTATGTCCGCATGGCTTTAGGTGGTGTTCGTGATGAGGCTGAAATTCGTGGTCATAGACGTACTTATATAGGCTCTATGCCGGGGAAAATATTACAGAATTTGGCTAAAGTAAAATCTCGTAATCCGATGTTTTTACTTGATGAAATAGATAAAATGGCGACTGATTTTCGCGGTGATCCAGCATCTGCCTTGCTAGAGGTATTGGATCCCGAGCAGAATCATGCTTTTTCGGATCATTATTTAGAAGTAGATTTTGATTTATCTGACGTTATGTTTGTGGCTACTGCCAATACTATGAATATTCCTCCGGCGCTGCTGGATAGGATGGAAGTTATACGTCTTGCTGGTTATACGGAAGATGAAAAAATAAATATAGCGATCAAGTATTTAATACCTAAGCAGATCGAGAATAATGGTATTGAGGCTCATGAAATAGATATTTCAGAAGCCGCTGTTAGAGATATGATTCGTTATTATTCTCGTGAAGCGGGTGTGCGTAATCTTGAGAGAGATATTTCAAAAATTTGCCGTAAAGTGGTTAAGCATCTTTTGCTGACATCTGATAAGTCCAAAATTATAGTTACTCCAGAAAATCTTAATGCTTATTTGGGGGTTAAACGCTTTAACTATGGTTTGGCTGAGGAGCAAGATCAAGTAGGGCAAGTTACGGGACTAGCTTGGACTGAAGTGGGAGGGGAATTATTGACGATTGAAACAGCGGTAATTCCTGGTAAAGGTAAGCATTCAGCAACGGGTAAGTTGGGCGATGTTATGAAGGAATCGATTGAAGCCGCAATGACAGTGGTGAGAAGTCGTTCTGAAATGCTAGGAATAGATAATGAGTTGTTTCAGAAGAATGATATACATATACATGTACCTGAGGGAGCAACACCAAAAGATGGGCCTAGTGCCGGTGTGGGTATGTGTACAGCGATTATATCAGCACTAACAAAGATACCTGTTCGTGCAAATGTCGCGATGACAGGCGAAATTACTTTGCGTGGTGAGGTGCTTCCTATTGGTGGGTTAAAAGAAAAGCTTTTGGCGGCTCATCGTGGTGGAATAACCGTAGTTATAATTCCCGCTGAAAATGAAAAGGATCTGATTGATATTCCTGATAACATCAAGCAAAAACTAGATATCAGGCCTGTGCATTGGATAGACGAAGTGCTGGCATTGGCTTTGCAGCGCATGCCGATTGCTGTTGATAAACAACTTGACGGCGACCAAGGTAAGAAAGAATCTGATGCTATTAAAATAGTTCAGCAGGGTAATATGGCCCATTAAAAGACCAGAAAGAGAACGAATCTATCTTGATGCCGCAAAAAACATGGGCTCAAGGGTTTTAAAGCTTGACACTAGGTGACCGCTGTTGATATAACTTACCGTTGTTCTTGTGGTGCAAATGTATTGCCCTAAGAATTAACATAATGGATATTCTCAATACACTAAATTAACTTCCTCAGGGGGAATAATGAACAAATCAGAATTGATTGATGCTATAGCTGAGTCTGCAGATTTAACAAAAGCAGATGCTGGACGTGCTTTAGATGGTTTCCTGGGTGCAGTAACAAGCGCTTTGAGCAAAGGGGATTCTGTTGCTTTAGTGGGCTTTGGTACTTATTCTGTAAAAGAGAGAGCTGAGCGTAAAGGACGTAATCCACAAACTGGAGAAGAAATTACCATTAAAGCAGCAAAAATCCCGTCTTTTAAGGCTGGAAAATCTTTAAAGGATGCTGTAAACTAATATTTCTGAATTGGATCCGTTTCTATTTAGACAAGTATAAAAAAAGTATTTATATAGAGTTGCAATTTTATAAAAACAATGTATAATGATTTTTTTAGTCGGGTGCTTAGCTCAGCTGGGAGAGCATCGCCCTTACAAGGCGAGGGTCGGGGGTTCGAACCCCTCAGCACCCACCAGACTTTGGAGTGGTAGTTCAGTTGGTTAGAATACCGGCCTGTCACGCCGGTGGTCGCGGGTTCGAGTCCCGTCCACTCCGCCAAATTAAAAAAACCCTGAGCCGTTGGTTCGGGGTTTTTTTTTGCTCAACAATTGATTCTTTAGGAATGATCTATGCTGACAAAAATAAGAGAAAAATCACAAGGAGCCCTTGCATGGGTCATCTTGACATTAATTTGTGTACCCTTTGCTTTATGGGGAATTAATAATTATTTGGATACTGGAAAAGAGGCTTCTGTTGCGTCAGTCGGAGATAGGGATTTTTATCAGCGAGATGTTAACAAAGCCTATGAGCAATATAGTCAGAATCTTCAAGGTCTAAGTGTTGATGAGCAAACGTTAAAGACACAAGCATTACAAAAACTAATAAAAGATGAAGTGTTACTGCAATATGTACATG
>CAIVGC010000269.1 GCA_903905335.1 uncultured Methylococcaceae bacterium | reverse complement strand
GCCTAAAGCCATGCTAAATAATGTTTCACTGTTCATGACTATATTATAAGCTACTACCCACTACGATTCACATAGAGCCAGAATATTTATGGAAATAACTTTCGTTATTCCGGTATAGGCTTTTCCTTCTTGCATGTACTCTATCGCTGTTTTTGAAACACCGTAGAAGATGCGCTGTAAATAATCGTATTCACGATCATATTGTATTTCTATGATGATTTCTTGCTGGCTATTGCGTACTTTTAAATCGACACGGTTAAATTTGTCGATTTTATTATCTTTATTACTCTCACTTTCTAGTACATCCAGAATAACTATATCTTCTTTAAGTAATTCACTTAAAAAGCCTTCCAATATGCCAAAGTTAGCTTTACTGCGTAATAAACGTTTTATGGCCCAGTCAAAAGTGATTAATTTTCTTTTTGTATTCATGATATTGGTAATAGGTGACAGGCCATGATTAAGGAACCAAAGGGGTCAAACCCTATTGATGCAACTGTTTTAACTCATCATCCTTGCAACCAATTTTCTAAGTCTTCATGGGTTGAAAAATCCAATAAAGCCTCACCTAACATTTCCAACTGCTCGATATTTAGGTCTTTTATTTGGTTTTTAGTATTTTCTCCCAGCACTCCAAAACGGCGGGCCAATTGACGCATGATTAATTTCGCTTCGCCTTCTTGTTGACCAATTTGCTGACCTATTTGTTGTCCTACTTGTTGCCCCACTTGCTGACCTTCGGCATAAGCATCTTGATAGTACCGGGTTTGTTTTAGGCTGATATCGTTATATCCGAGCATTTTCTGTATTTCCTCGCGACTGAGTTTAGGAAATTTATACACCAAAATGGTTTCAATCATTTCCAGAATTTGTGTTTTATTATCTGCTAGCAATTCACCTTTTTCAATGGCCTGAATTAATGTTCGAGCGACTTCAGGAGCTTGCCGGTTATCCTTGTTGATTAATTGGATCAAGCGCACTCGCACTTGTTGGCTTGGTTTATTATCTAAGTCTTCCAAATAGAGTCGCTGCACTTGCTGGCTTTCCAATAATGCCGAATAATGCCGTTCACCATCGGTCTCTATGTTCCTTCTTGGATAAAATACCACTGCGCGCCACGGATGCACAGGTTGATTTTGGTGCAGATAGAAGAATATTTCACAGAAGAATCGGCTGTAAAAACTTCGATCTACTTGATACTGTACTTCAACAAAAATCAGTGGCAAGCTGGGCTTATCTAAAGGCGGAATCAATACGCCATCTAATCGAAACGCAGTTTGTTTAATTTCTTCGGAGCGAAACTGGTAGTTTTCTGCGCCTGTTGGCTGTATTCCGGCTAATTCTAACACTAGTTCCGGAGCTTGCTGAAAGAGTTTGTAAAAAAGACTATCTGTTTTCATACCGGTTATGGGCTGTTAGTCAAATCAATGGCAGTTTGCAATCAGGCTACCCACTTAAGACGTTACAAGTAGCGGATACAAACGGTGGGCATTAAGCGTTGCCCACTTGGCTTTAATTTTGAAAATCCCCCCCAACCCCCCCCCTTTTACAAAGGGGGGAACTGGATGTTTGGTTATTGTTTCATGCTCATTCTTTAAATACCCCAGCAAAATCCAAAATCACTTTATCTTCCCGATAAGTTAACGCTTTAAATTCTTTATGAGCCACCAAAAACACAATAATGTCAGCCTTTTCATAAGCTTCAAGCGTGCTGGTTAGTTTAAATATGGAATGTTCTTTTATATTCGGCTCAACAATTAGAAAGTTGTTTTGTTCGCTTTGCATGACTTTTTGGGCGATGTATTTGGCTGGGCTTTCACGCAAGTCATCGATGTCTGGCTTAAAGGCTAAGCCCATTAAGGCAACGGTCGGTTTATGGCCGTGTTTTAACTCAAAGTCGTGCATGGCGGTTTTGGTTCTTTCTGCGCACCAGAAGGCTTTGTAATTATTGACTTCACGCGCTACGCCGATAATACGTGATTCTCTGGGATAGTCTGAGACGATAAAATAAGGATCAACCGCAATGCAATGCCCGCCGACACCGGCACCCGGTTGTAGGATATTCACGCGCGGATGCTTATTGGCCAAATGGATCAGTTCCCAAACATTAATGTCGGCTTTGTCGCAGATGATGGACAGTTCATTGGCAAAGGCAATTTGTAGATCGCGTGAGGCGTTTTCGGTGAGCTTACACATTTCTGCGGTACGGGCATTGGTCTTGTGTAATTCGCCTTTGACAAAGAGCTGGTAAAATTCTATGGCTTTAAGAGTGGATTCCTCATTTATACCGCCTATGGCGCGGTCGTTATAAACCAGTTCGTGCAAGACATTGCCTGGTAATACCCGCTCTGGACAATAAGCGATGTAAATAGTGTTTTTAAGTTCAGGCCGTTCCCTAAAAATCAGTTCTGCCATTCTTTCGGTGGTGCCTACCGGAGAGGTCGATTCAATAATATACGTGTCACCGGCTTTCAAAAAAGGCATAATCGCTAGTGTTGCCGCTTCAACAAAGGATATATCGGGTTCGTGATTACCCTTAAAGGGCGTAGGCACCACAATCAAATATACATCGGCTAGGGTAGGGGTCAACGATGCTTTGAGTGTGCCTTTTTCAACGCCGTCTTTAACGAAGGCTTGCAGACCCTGTTCGATGATGTGGATTTCACCTTTATTAAT
>CAIVGC010000268.1 GCA_903905335.1 uncultured Methylococcaceae bacterium | reverse complement strand
CACAATATGTACCGTCCTGCTTTAAAGATCCCTTTCAGTAAATTCAATAAGACATCATTAGTCGCAAGACTGACAGATAATATACAAGTCTTAAAAATTAAACGATTTAGCCACACACCCTAACCCTAACAATAGGTATTCATGAACTACGACATCATCGGCGATATACACGGACAATATGACAAGCTAATAGGACTGTTAAACCATCTAGGTTATGAAGAAACTAACGGTATCTGGTCACATAACACGCACACAGCTATTTTCGTCGGCGATCTGATTGATAATACGCACGTTGAAAGCGGCATATCTCACATTAAGACTGTCAGGCTGGTTAAGGCCATGGTTGAAGCGGGTTCGGCTTTATGTATTATGGGTAATCATGAGTTTAATGCCATTGCTTGGATGACACCTGATCCTGAGGATCAAACTACTTTTTTAAGAGAACATACTCCTAACAACGATAATCAACATAAAAACTTTCTTGCTGAGGTGGGTGAGAATTCACCACTACATCATGAAATTATCGAGTGGTTTAAAACACTGCCGCTTTGGCTGGACTTACCAGCAGGTATTCGAGTGATACATGCCGCATGGATAGAAGAGTATCAAGCTGTTCTTAAGCCTTATTTAACTGAAAACAATTGCCTGACTGATGAATTAGTTATAAAAGCCAGTCGTAAGGGCAGTGCAGAATATGTCGCCCTTGAAGCTTTGTGCAAGGGGCTGGAAATCGAATTACCTGAAGGCCATGGTTTTAAAGATAAGCATGGTGCTAGACGCACTGGCATAAGAATTCGTTGGTGGAAAAATTTAACGGAGAGTACTTATAAAGAAGTGGCCTTAGTGCCTGAAGATGCAAGAGACAGTATTCCTGATCTGCCTATCGAACAGCTTAATCTAAAAGCAAAAGGGTACACCGGTGTGCCGGTGTTTTTTGGGCATTATTGGTTTAGCGGACAACCAGAGCCAGTGGCCAATAACATTGCCTGTGTTGATTATAGTGCGGGCAAAAGCGGTGATACTCCTCTGGTCGCTTATCGCTGGGAAGGTGAGTCTGTGTTAACTGAAGCTGGTTTTATGTTTGCAGTCTAATAAGGAATTAAGGATCAACTTATGTTATTACATATCCCCCATAGCTCCACTGTCATACCCACTGGGATTATTTTTTTAAAAGATATTGAAGAAGATATTGCCAGAATGACCGATTGGTACACCGATGAGTTATATTTTCATCCTAGTTCTGAAATTATTAAGTTTAACTATTCGCGATTAGTGTGTGATGTTGAACGCTTTATTGATAATGAACCCATGGAAAAATATGGACATGGGATTGCTTACGTTAATGATAGTTATGGGCAACCTTTAAGAACTGTCTCAGATGATGAACGGCTAAGTATCATTAATCAGTATTACAAGCCACACCATACCCGATTAAATCAAAGCTCTAATCAATTATTATCATATTTTGAAACAGTCGTTATTGTTGATTGCCATAGTTTTTCAGATACGCCATTACCCCATGAAATTGATACAGGGATTGCTAGACCTGATTTTTGTTTGGGTATTGATGAATTTCATACGCCATCAATTTTAGTGGAGCTTTTTACGAGTTATCTTACTGAGTTAGGTTATACCGTTGCTATCAATAATCCGTTTTCTGGCACGCTTGTTCCTCTACATCATTATCATAAAACGACTGAGTTAAAATCGATTATGATTGAAGTTAATAGAAAGCTATATTTAGATGGCACTCATAAGAATGAACATTTTACATCGATAAAATCAGTTATAACGGGCTTACTTAATATCGTAGATCATTATGAGTCAGAAACACTTTAGTGTTAAATCAGAAAATAATGATCCCTATAGACGCCTAAATCATTTGCTGCAAACGAGACTTTCATGTCTGATCCACTATTGCGTCAATGGGAAATGCCTGGTCAGAAATTTTATTCCTTAAAAGCTACTTCTTATAAGTTAAGTTATACTTATGTTTAAATTGATGTTTTTCGAGTTTATTATTATGCGTCCTTCTACTGCTTTAAATACTTACCGCGAGCAAATTAGAGCGATTATTTTAGCGCATCATACGACTAATGCACGCGTGTTCGGTTCGGTGATTCGCAATGAAGATACTGAAACCAGTGATCTTGATTTATTAGTAGAACCTACGTCTGCTACGTCATTAATGGATATTGGTGCGATACGTTTTGAACTAAAAGCCTTGCTGGGTATTAATGTTGATGTTGTCACGCCGAATGCTTTGCCAGATTCATTTCGAGATCAAATTGTTAATGAATCTATTCCTGTATGAGTAAAGACAAACAAAGACTGTTTGATTACCTCCAGCATATTTTAGAAGCGATTTCTCGTATACAACGATATATTGATGACATTGATGAAGTGGCTTTTTTGGATAGTGAACTTATTCAAGATGCGGTCATAAGAAATATAGAAATTATCGGGGAAGCCAGTCGCAATATAAACAAACATTACCCTGAGTATGCTGAGCAACAAGCCCATGTTCCTTTTTCCATCGCTTATGAAATGCGCAATGCTTTGGCCCATGGTTATTTTAAGGTGGATCTTGAAATCGTATGGAAAACTATTGAACGTGATTTACCCGAACTTGAAATGATGATTGAGTCTTTATTATCAGAGTTTGATTAACCTAGCCTAAAATACCCCATATCTGTTAATTCGTAATGCTAGAGTTTTGTATATTACATACTTCCACTGCAAGGAAAAACAGGGTAGATAAAGCCGCTTTGATCCTGTTGCTTGGTGGTATTTACCACTAGAGGTCGCGCTGCAAAATGCCCATCACGACGAACCAGGCTTTTGGGAGCAATGGGCAGAAGATTTTTAATAGGAGATGATGTCTCTAGTTAATATCATTAGGCACCTCTGTTGTAGAAAAGCTTTCGATAATGTCTTCATCAAAAGAACCAAACCATGTCATTTCATGCAGGCAATGTCCAATAATTTCATTTGAATCTAGTTCTGCCAAAGTTACCTTTGCAATTAATAAGTCCAGCCATTGCCTCCAAGGTGATGCGCTCATGAAATAACCGCTGGGTTCTACATCGTTATAAGCGGCAATATCGGGATAACGATTACCATTTTCAAAAAATATTTCTATACATAAGACAAGGTCAGAATAGAGATGGGTCATCTGAAGATTGTGGTGTGATATTGTCTAGCGATAAATACGCGCCCTGATATGGTTTTTCTGCCGTAGGTGATAAATCATAATGTACGGACATGAATGCCCAAATAGCCGTCCATTCAGTCGTGCTTAATAAATCTTTAACTT
>CAIVGC010000267.1 GCA_903905335.1 uncultured Methylococcaceae bacterium | reverse complement strand
TTTTCTATATATTGACTAAGCATCAATATGAAAATATACCGGTTGATGAGAGCAAGTAATGCCGAGCTTTAAATAACGATTTTTTTCTTCAATAGCCGACATTTAGCCAGAAAATCGGACTGCCGATTATCTATGTGAATAAGCAAGTATGGAAAATGTATTTTGATGCGTCTTAGTCAGCCAAACCAAACTGGGGCAACAGGTATTTGGCGTATATCAAATCGAAAATCTCGCTCGTATCAGGAATTATTTATTGATGGTAATTTGAAGTTTGAATATCCGGTAAGACTACCAGCTTTAGACGGTACAAAACGGTAGAGAAATCCTCAGTTTATCGTTCCCACGCAGAGCACTCATCGTTATATACAACAATTTGGCCCTATGTGAATTAGAGTGAGTAAATAAAAATAAGACCCACCAATACAAAATTTATAAGTAACTGAAAATATACAATTCGTCATCCCAGCAATCCCTGCCGGGATGACGATTACTTAATATTAATGTATAACGATGAGCGCAGAGCGTGGGAACGATAGATATTTACATTGCCCCGTCTTAAGTTGATAGCCTCCGGTAACGACCCACAACAGATATTGATACTTTGGTTTTACGTGGTAGTAATGTAGCCATTATTCGACATTCAGATAACTTCCGTAGAACATGATTGCAAGACCGCATTTATTAGGCTAACAAATTTTTTCTGCTGATTCAGTATACTGAAGTCTAGATGATTGACTGTAGTCGACCCCTTGCAGACAGTCATTACTGATTTTTAATGACTGCAATATGACGCATAGCCGCCAGTCAATTTTAGTAATCCCAACCGGATATTAATTCTTTGTTTTGTAGCAAATTGATAACAGATAAACTTGCTTTCCATCGTATACCTTCATAATATACACCTATGATTGATTTTACTAGAATTACAGGGTTTAATTGGGATGAAGGCAATGCATGCAAGAACGACAAACATGGCGTTTCAATGGCTGAAGCGGAGCAGGTCTTTTTCAATGAGCCACTGCTGGTAATTGACGATACTAGACACAGCGCAGGCGAAGGGCGCTTTCATGCCTTGGGTAAGAGCAACGAAGATCGGTTATTGCATATTACCTTTACCCTGCGCCATGCGGGCGAAAGCATCCGCGTTATCTCAGCCAGAGACATGCACAGAAAGGAGCGCAAGATTTATGAACAAAGCACTTAAAACCATACCAAAATTTGCCAACGAAACTGAAGAGCGTGCGTTTTGGGAACAACAAGACTCCACAGACTATCTGGATTGGACGAAAGCGCAGCGAGTAGTGCTGCCTAATTTAAAACCCAGCACCAAAACCATTTCTCTGCGCCTACCTCAACACCTGCTGGATTCGATCAAAGCCGCCGCCAATTCGCGGGATGTGCCTTATCAGTCGCTCATTAAAGTCTGGTTGCAGGAAAAATTACATAGGCAATGATTGGCTCGCACACTCATTGCCACCAATCGCCTTGCTTAACCGTTTTTATTTTCAGCACAAACTTGGCAATGCCTCCGCTTAAGTACACGCAATTCCACCATCTGGCCGACAGCTTGTTAAACAACAGCCTTTTGCGCAATTTGTGAGTTTTGTAGTGTTTCAATATACCCAGATAAGAATTCATACTACTCAAAAAACCCGCCTGTTGCTCCTTGCCGGGTTTTTGCGCTAAAACCAGCGTATTTTGTTTTGCTATCGCATCATAAAAATTCCCCCGGGTACGCTTGGCAATGTAAATCCAGTGCGGCTTGATGATAGCGCCTAAAAACTGCACGCCTTTTGAATAATGCTGCAAATAGATTTTATTGGGATGTAACGTTAGTTGTAAGTGCTCTTGTAAGCGGGCTTTAATAACAGGAATAAGCGCTTTCAAATAGCCTTTATCCTCATGCACCAAAATAAAATCATCGACATAACGCCCGTAATAACGTATTCCCAAATCATGCTTAATGAAATGGTCAAAACTATTCATAACTGATGTGGGGTATGATTTACAAAGCAGCCTTATTCTAAGTGACCAAACCGGACAACCCCTTGCGCCGGTTGCGCAAAGGCTAGTCACCGCGAATGGCAGTTACGCGACCTATCAAGGCGATACGTTATCGGAAACGGTTGAAAACCATTTGAATGAAGTAACAGACTGCATTAGTAAGCTGGAGCAACAGGGTTTTGCTAAACCCTTGGTTCATATCATTGATCGAGAAGCAG
>CAIVGC010000266.1 GCA_903905335.1 uncultured Methylococcaceae bacterium | reverse complement strand
TGTTCCAAACCGTAGTAGATATCTGGATACACAACATTAAAGCCTACATCTGAATGCATGTTTAAATCGCGCAAATACCAAACCAACGGATTACCAGCATCTTGAGCAGCTGGAGTCACGACCGCCCCATAACCATGTGTGTAGCGAAAATGGATATTTTCCCAGTTTTGGGCTTCACGCGGTAACTTAGAGGTATTAATTTCTCTGGCCGCTATATTTACCTGCCTGATGTGATCAAGAATAAAATAACGATCTTCATCGACAGACAAAATATTGTAATAAGGTCTTATCTCTTGAAGTTGCTTATAGCTGTCAATTATAAATTCCCTATCCCATACCGGAATGTTCTCAAAATGTTTTTGAGTACTCCAAGTATCAATGTCCTTAGCAGCATCCAGCTTTATGGTCATATCAACGGTTTTAATATTTTTTAAATTATAGGCCGCTAAAGTTGAATCAATATTCAACTGCATAAAAGCTTTATTTGATTTAACGGGATTAGGGCTAACAATATATTTTTGAATGGCATCAGGTATTGCCTGTATTTTAGGCAATCCTAATACGCAAAGAAACGCCGTCAGCGTAATTAAAAAAGGCGCTTTAATACGATGTTTTTCTGAAAAGATGAACAAAATAGCAGAGACCGCAGCCCCCACAAAGCTAATGATAGCTAACCATATAAGCGGCAATTTATAACGTATTTCTACAAAACCTGGACCATAAAATATCGGCTCGTAGGTATTGGTATATAACAGAGCATAGCGTTCCAGTAAAAAGCCCCATACCACAAAGGCAACGACAAAGCTTATCAATACAGTAAGATGAACCTTAGCGCCAACAGTAAACTCTTTGTTTTGGTTAGGTACAAAAATATGCTCTAGCCAATATAGCGCACCAACTAATGAAAAAATTAGACCGCTGGTAATAAGTAACTCTTTTTGAATGAGTATGTAAATAGGGTAAGAAAGCATATAAAAGCTGACATCACGCCCATAAACATTTTCTGTTACGCCTGAATCAGTACCAAAAAAATAAAGTAGCGAGGCTTCCCATTGATTATAAAAAGGTAGGGCGACAAAAATAGCGAGTCCTAAGGAGATGGGCGTATAAATCTTTACTGAGCCACTCATAAACATGTCAGCAAAGCGCTGAAAGCGCTGACGTTGATCAACATTAGTAAGGACTTCATCGGGCGGATTTAAACCCAGATAACGAGAGGCAATCCAAAAATGAAAAAAGAAGATAGCGAAGAACGCAACTGTGACGCCACCCGACAAGAAAAACTTATAAAGTAAGCGCAACCAAAAAAAAGCTTCAAGCTTTAAAGATTGGAACCACCAGAACTCAACAAACATATCAAGAAACAGGAAATGAAAAGTGGCATATAAAGCGATAGTAATAAAGAGTATCGCGCCTAACGCGATAGTTAAGAATTTCAGATTCCGCATAGTGCCCTCAGAGATCGTATTATTAATCAGGTCGAAAAACTCTCTAAAGTTGAGTGCCGACCACATCAATTAATGACTTTAAATAGTCACTGTCATTAGTGAATAGTTTGATTGCTGGTAACTTTAAATCCAGTCTATAACGTGCTGTTTGTATTCTAACACTCTATAACTGTTTTTATTGATGGGATTTATCTATCACTTAATACTTTTACTGTATGTGCTGTTACGGAGAACTTGATAGCGAGCCTTATTATTGCTCTATGTGAATCGTAGTGAGTAACACATTATTCTGGCGCAATACCTTAGAGCTCGTCATTCCGGCATGGACTGCCGGAATCTAGCTGCCATGAATGGCACTGCTAATGTAGCCAATTCTTAATTTTTTCTCGATTTATTGAACATACTGTAATCTGAATGAGCACATCCATGCGCCCTAGATCCCTGCAGTCGATGCCGGGAGACGTTTGGCGGTTTTTCAGAAACTTATTACCCATTGCAAGTCACATCGCATATTGCTATCGACCTAATCGATAAGGCTCTGGCGCTACACTAGTCGGTCGATTTAATATCAAGTCGACCATGAGTTTTGCAGAGGCGGGGCCCATGACTAAGCCATTTCTAAAATGACCAGCATTAATACTTAAATTATGAATGTCGGGATGTCGATCTATATAAGGAATGCCTAATTCAGTCCCAGGTCTTAAACCAGCCCAATGGTGTATCAAAGGTGCGCCTTTAAGGGCGGGTAATAAGCTTAAAGCAAATTCTGTTAAATCTTTTCTTGCCGATTCTGTCGTGTGCTTATTAAAGCCATCGTGTTCTACGGTACTGCCGGCCAAGATTTTTCCATCACGTCTAGGAATCAAGTAGTGGTCGCCATCTAATACCATGCTGGGCAACAAGCCCGCTTCGGCTTCAAATAATACCATTTGGCCTTTAACAGGAGCAATATTAGGTTCGGTCATTAAGCCTTTAAAGAGCTTTCGAAATAATGATCCAGTCCAAGCGCCCGCAGAAATAATAACTTGCTTAACAGGGTACTGGCCAGTGCTGGTCTCGATATGGGTAATCGTGTTTTGTACTTGCTTGATATTAGTTAATTCACAATGCTCGATGAGAGTAACGCCCTTGTTAATTAAATCTTGTTTTAACGATTTAACCAAGCGAGGATTACGAGCTTGAGCAATATCAGGTAGCCACAAGGGTTGATCCGGTTGGGTGACTAAATCATTAAAGAAAGCGGCTGCAGCTTGTTGAAAGCGAATGCCATGATTCTGGCACCAAGCGATAGCTTCGGTAATATCTGGATTTTTAGTGATTAATAAGCCGCAGGGTGTCCATTCTGGATCTTTATTAGTATCCGCGAATAATTGTGCTGCTAAGCTTGGATATAAAGACAGGCTATTTACCGCTAATTGACTAATGGCATCTGCTTGTCGCCAAGGATAAAGCGGTAATAGAATGCCACCGCCAGCCCATGAGGATTCCTGGCCTAACAGGCCTTTATCGACAATCGTTACGCTGGCACCGGCATTTACAAAGGCTCTGGCTGTTAATAGGCCGATAACGCCGCCTCCGATCAAAGTAATATCTGTAGTGTGAGTCATGAATCAGTCAGTCATGTAGGTTAGGTTGATGCTGCTTCAACCAAATAGTCATGTTAAGCAAGGTTAGTTTGCGAAAAGAGGCCGTTGTTTATAGCGTCACAATAACAGAGTATAGCGCGATATAAGTCTTTATACCTTTTATAGGTAATAGTTAGCCTGAGGCGAGTTTGCTGGTTGTTGTAAATAGGATTGTCATATAAGGGCTGTTGTTTTTTATCTACAAGTTTGTAATATTTTAGACATATAATCGATTAAATCATCTTACTTGTTGATATATATGACTTATTTTTTTATCAAAAAATAACATTAAAGCTTGTATGGGGGCATATTTACTGATATGATCAACGCCGTGAAATCGGATTTGTTGTATTAAAGCAAATTTTTTTTGTAAAATAAGCCTCACAAGGGGAACACATGACATCTAATAAAAATAAATTAGGCCTAAGTATCGTCTTAGCCACATTGACTATGGCAGGCGCCTTAGTTTCTACTGCTGTTGTTGCTGAAGACGCCGCAACTGCAGCTCCAAAAGCAGTTAAACATAAAGTTGCTAAGCATAAAGCAGCGGCTAAAGCGGTTTATGCTGCACCTAGCAAAACTGACATGCTAGAAGCTCAATTACGTGCTATGCAAGATGAAGTAGCTGGCTTAAGAGCCCAAGTAAACGCTACTGCACCTGTCGCTGCAGCTGTAAGCGTTGATACGCAAAAAGTTCAAGATCTAGATGCTAGAATGGCAACAGTTGAAGCTCATTCAGCTAAGCATGCAAGCAAAGCTAAAAACCACATGATCTATTTCCGCGGTGGTTATGCGGGTAATGATTCATCTATGGTGGCAACAACAAATTACGCGAATGGTGTAGGCCAACTTACAGGCACTACTAAAGGTCAGAAAGATGGCTGGAATTTTGGTGCAGGTATCGATGTTAGCTTGACTGATAATATGTTTGGCTTAATGAACAAGACAGAATTGTTAGGTGAATTGGATCTAAATTATGTTGATTTAGGCACGTTTACATCTGGCTTAACTTCTACTATAGTGACTAAAGCTTTACCTACTTCATCAGCAAGCCAAAGCATGCTGAGAATTACTGCAGCACCTAAGATCAAATTCTTTGAAGGTAGCAAACTCAGACCTTGGATAATTCCAGCTGGTTTTACGTTAAACATAATCAGCCCACCTAGCCAAGCCAATACAATTACTGAATTAATGCCAGCTATGCATTTTGGTACTGGTGTTGATTACAATATTTGGAAAAGCATTTATGTAGGTGCTGATGTACGTTACAACATGGCGTTTGGTACTTTAAATGGTACTAACGTTAATGGCTTAACTGCAGGTGGTTCACTTGGTTTTGGTTTCTAAGTACGATACTTAAAAACCTAAGCTA
>CAIVGC010000265.1 GCA_903905335.1 uncultured Methylococcaceae bacterium | reverse complement strand
TTTTTTGAAAACTGGCTTTTTCGTTCAGGCACTAAGTAGAAAGATGGTTAAAACGATAATTGAAAACGAGTTGAAAAAACTTGTTCATTAGGACGGTCGGTAATATGCGTTTTTGTACCGGCTCCGCCAGTAAATGATACATTTTCATAATTAATCCGAATCAGCGCATTGCTGTTAAGGAACCAGTTGGCACCCAGCGTCCAAGCTTGGGCTCTCGACGCTGACTTGGTCGGATCAACAATAGTAAAGGTATTATTATCCACATCCAATTGGCTCCAACGAGTTGCAAGCTGCAAAGCGCCCCAAGTACCTTTTAATGGATCGAAATTCCGCAGCGGTTTTATCGCTCCGAAACTGTTATCTTCGCCGGTTACAACATAAGAAGCCTGAACCTGATAAGCCTTGTTATCCTGCTTAATGCTCGTGGTTCCGTTAAGCAAATGTTGAGACGAAATCACATATTCGCCCATCAATCCGATCGGACCGGCATACCAGTAAGCCTGCGGATAAACACGATAGGTCGCACCGTTGGATGTCGTAATCCCAGGATTGGTGATCTTATTTTTCGTATAATCCAAATAAGTAGAAACACCATTAGGCGTGGTTAAGTTTTTGACTGCTTGCTGATTTGGATCGCCAAAAGACCCTGCGACACCTAGCCCTAAGCCTTCCAGCCAGGAATATCCTGTGTGCTGGAATGGATGACCGAATAATCGTGCGTTCACTTCTTTATTGCTATCAGTATCTTTCGCATCATTATTCGGACTACCGCTGTCCCCAGAGCCATTACTGACTCCGATTTGATAAGTCAGAGTATTTTTGGCATCTATGGGTCCTGCGACCGTTTCGGTTTTATAGCCAGGCTTAGATAACGCGCCATGAAATTGAATACCTACATCACGATTGCTGGCCAAGTACGTTGGAAATGCACGTTCCATAAACACGGTGTCCGAGTCGCCTTGTAATCGTTCAAGACTGAGCGGGGACTTAAACTTACCCACTAATAAACTGGCTGCTGGATGATAAGCGTAGTCTAAATAAGCATCCGGTAGAATATTGCCAGATGCTGCAAAGTCAGGCATGATCTTGAAGTAAATATCTTTAAAAACATAACCTTCAAGCCAAACCCGCGCTTGCTTGAGCTCGAAGCGATCAGGCCCCTCTTGATTAGTATTATTTAAGCTCTTGGCATTGGCATTATTATCGAGAAAAAATCGAGCGTCTGTTTGTACGGCGCCTCTTATCCGTACTTGGTGCTTTTTATCCGCTGAAGTAATCTTGAAGCCATCCGCACCCGCATCAATAACAGGCTGCTTTTGGAAGTTACTGGTAGTCACCTCATCTTGAATTTCTAACTTACGTTCTAAGGTATTTACTTTACGCGTTAGTTTTTCAACTTCCGGCGTTACTACAGGCGTAGTTGCTGTTACTGAAGCGCTAGGCAAAGCACTGGCTTTATCAAGTTGTTGTAAGCGTTTTTCTAACTCACGTATGCGTTTTTCTAAAACACTGTTGTCATCCGCATAAGCGTTGCCTGCGCCTAATAAAGTTAAATTAATAATACTAGCTATAGCTGTACGTCGAAAGTTGTTCATCTTTTTATCCCTTTGTTATCAACCTCCGGCTATCCAGTCAGTTTGCTAATGATTTTGTATATCTTAGTTATGCTCGCCGTAGTTACGGTAGAGTGATGTGCGAATAAAATTACGATTTACTTAGCATCAAAACGTATTTTCTCTTTACGTTCGATTTGTACGACCTTACCATCGTGTATGACAACTTCAACCGATCCAAAACGAATCCCCTGGACTATCTGAGCAATCTGATCGGAAATATTGTTTTTTAATGGCGTTTGATTTTGTGCTTTTATATCTGGAATCATTTTTAGCTCCTATAATTCAACTATGATCTGTAAATACTTGGTTTACGTTCATACATAACTTTTAAATGTTGAATGCACTATATCAGCGAAAAATAAGATCATTAAACGATCAATTTTGATATGTATATCTTTTTTGGTGATATGGCTAATGTGAGCTCACTTCACTGAAGCTTTAGAGGGATAAATCAAAAATCAAGACTTCAGCCTTTTTTGCATGACTGATTTGGAGTTGTGTTTCTTGCGCGAAAAGTAAAGCGTCGCCGCTACAAATGTTTTGATCATTTACCTTTAGCTCACCACAAATTAAATATACATAAGCTTTACGGTTTGGGTTTAATATCAGGGTAGCTGTTTCTTGGCCATCAAATAAACCTGCATAAAGCTTGGCATCGGCATGAATCAGTAAAGAGTCTTGCTCGCCAGTTGGTGACGCAATCAAACGCAATGAGCCACGTTTCTCTGCTGTTGGAATAGTTTTTTGTTCATAACTGGGTCGGATGTTTTGTACATTAGGTTCTATCCAAATTTGTAAGAAATGAGTAAGTTGGCCTTTAGCGTGATTAAATTCACTGTGCGTTACACCGCTGCCTGCACTCATACGTTGCACATCGCCAGGTGGTATAGTTTTGATATTTCCCATACTATCTTCATGGGCAAGTTCACCTGAGAGTACGTAGCTAATAATTTCCATATTGTGATGACTGTGTTGTCCAAAGCCAGCACCTGCCTCAATACGGTCTTCATTAATCACTCGCAAATTACCCCAGTTCATATGTTTAGGATCGTGATAATTGGCAAATGAAAATGAATGGTAACTCTTTAACCAACCATGATTAGCATAACCACGGTCAGTGGATTTTCTGAGTGTAAAAGTCATAATATTTAACAGGTTAGAGTTATAGGTGATTTCTGTTTTTCTACCAGCTTTATTACAAGCCTTAGGTAAAACCTTGGTAAATATTTTAACATCCGCAGATATTTACACCTTAAAACCTTTAGCTATTTTCCTGTTTTCCTTTTGAGGTTTACTTTTCAGGGTTATCGTATCCATCCTAACCGAAAACTACGTTCCGCTGTGTAATGCCTTAATCGTTACATAATGATAGGCACAAAAAAGCCCGAATTAAGAGGCTTAATTTTAGTCTTATATTGTTTCTTAATTATTAGTCACAACACTTACACGAAAGATTAGGATTTTTTTGTCTAGAGTAATCGGCATACTGGTGTTTGGATCGAACTCAACTGTTTTTTAGGTTAATCGCCATAAGGTCAATATGAAATCAGTTTCAATAGTGAGTTCTTCGGTATTATTTAGTGCTAGCTGAGTTTCTGCATTAGCGTGCCAAGCGAAGGGCGTCATTTGTAACAATGCCGCTCTTTGCTGAGCATCGGGGCTTATTTTGTAGCTGATACGTTGCGTCGTTAAGCGGTCAAAGCCTAGTGGCGCAATGCTTTCTTCTGCATGTGCTTTAACTTCGCTATAAATAAATTCTTTTAATTGCCAAAGATGGCGTGGCCCCGGTGTTACGGTTAGCAAATGACCGTTGCTTTTTAATACGCGTTGTAATTCTTGGTCATCAGAGGGTGCAAATATTCTTAGCACCATATCAAAACTTTTATTAGGGTAGGGTAGGCGGTTACAGCTACCGACAACAAATTGAGTTTCTGGTTGTTTTTTAGCGGCTGCGGCTATTGCAAACTTGGCGATATCAATACCTTGTAAAACGAGTTGCTCACTACTCTTACAATAGTTAGCTATTTTTCGGTTGTAATAACCTTCGCCGCAACCTAGGTCTAATAAAGACAGTGTGGGCTGCTGACTTTGAACGACATCAATCATCATTGCTACAGCTTTAGCCATCGGTTCATAAAAACCCGCTTCTAAAAATTGCCGTCTAGCCGTCATCATGGCTTTGTTGTCACCTGGTTCTTTGGAATGTTTAAATTGTACGGGTAATAAATTTAAATAACCTTCTTTGGCAAGATCAAAACTATGCCGCTGTGAGCAGGCGTAACTTTTGCCGGTCGCTTGTAAAAAAAGCGGATCATTGCATACTGGGCAACAATATAAAGGCGTTGGTGGGATGAATGATGGCAAAGGAAGG
>CAIVGC010000264.1 GCA_903905335.1 uncultured Methylococcaceae bacterium | reverse complement strand
GTAGAAAAGGTCACGTCGTTGACCTGCCAAGGGGATTGTAGGCCTAAAGCCAAGCTAAATAATATTTCACTGTTCATGGATATATTATTGCATTACCCACTACAATTCACATAGAGCCAGAAATTGAGATCAAGGTTGTTATTTGTTTCAAGTGTTGTGTTTAAATCTGAGGTTGACATAAATCTGTTTAAAAGTGACTGAATATTATTCAGGAATGAGGTTTGCAGCTAAGTTTATAGAAAAACAATCACTAAACAATACGTAGTAATACCTATTGGATTGATGTCAGGATACGTTTAGTTGATTGTTTATAGCGATGCCTGAGAGTAATGTTTCTGCTTAAGCTGTTACAATAGGGCTATTTTAAATAGCCTTAAGAAGTTAAGAAATGGACGTAATCCAACGCATCGCTGAAGAATTATCTGTTAATAGCAAACAAGTGAGTGCCGCAGTGGCTTTGTTGGATGAAGGTGCAACAGTGCCTTTTATTTCTCGTTATCGTAAAGAAGTGACTGGCGGCTTAGACGATACTCAGCTTAGGCAACTTGAAGAGCGCTTAATTTATTTGCGTGAACTCAATGACAGGCGAAAAACCATATTGGACAGCATTAACTCACAAGGTCACTTAACAGCTACTTTAGAGCAAGCCATTAATGACGCTGATACTAAGACCTTGTTGGAAGATTTATATTTGCCTTATAAACCCAAGCGCCGCACTAAAGCTCAGATAGCACGTGAGGCCGGCTTAGAACCCTTAGCGGATGCCTTGTTGGCCGATAGAAACTTAATTCCTGAGCAAGTTGCGACTAACTATATCGATAGTGATAAAGCGGTCCCGGATAGTAGTGCAGCGTTAGAAGGTGCGCGGCAAATTATTATGGAACGCATTTCTGAGGCGGCTGAATTGTTGGCTGAATTACGTGAGCGCGTCTGGCAAAAAGGCATAATTCATGCCACGGTTGTCGCAGGTAAAGAACAGGCTGCCGAGAAGTTTAAAGATTATTTTGATTATCAAGAAGCCATCAATAAAATTCCCTCACATCGTGCTTTGGCGTTGTTCCGAGGACGTAATGAAGATTTCTTAAGTTTGCTGCTTAAGCCAGGTGTTGAGGATAAGGACGAGCATGCCCTATGCGTTCAATTTGTCGCTCAGTATTTAAATATTAAAGATTTATCAAAGCCGGCTGAAGCATGGCTGGCTGAAACTGCTAGATTCGCTTGGAAAATTAAACTATTTACGCGTATTGATTTAGATTTAAAGCTAAGGCTACGTGAAGCCGCTGAATTAGAAGCCATCCGAGTTTTCGCGAGTAATTTAAAAGACTTATTGTTGGCAGCTCCGGCTGGGCCTAAAGCAACGATGGGTTTAGATCCGGGTATCCGTACTGGCGTTAAAGTGGCTATTGTTGATGCTACCGGTAAGTTGTTGGCGACTGACACTATTTATCCACATCCACCGCGCAAACAGTGGGATGAATCTATCGCAAGCTTGGCAAAACTCATAGACAAGCATCAGGTTGATTTAGTCAGTATCGGTAATGGCACAGGTTCTAGGGAAACCGATCAATTAGTTGCTGAGGTGATGAAATATCATAATCAACTTAAGTTTACTAAAATAACGGTGTCCGAAGCCGGTGCTTCGGTTTATTCTGCCTCTGAGTTAGCCGCTAAAGAATTTCCTGACTTAGATGTCACCTTGCGTGGTGCAGTTTCTATTGCTAGACGTTTGCAAGATCCACTAGCAGAATTAGTTAAGATTGATCCTAAAGCCATAGGCGTGGGGCAATATCAGCATGACGTTAATCAATTTCAATTGGCCAGAGGCTTAAATGTGGTTGTTGAAGACTGCGTGAATGCCGTGGGAGTTGATGTGAACACGGCTTCAGTGGCTTTGTTAAAACAAGTGTCGGGGCTGTCGGCGAGTGTAAGTGAAAATATAGTGGCTTTTCGTGATGAAAATGGCCCCTTTGCTAATCGTAAACAATTAAAGAAAGTGCCGCGCTTGGGTGATAAAGCTTACGAACAAGCGGCAGGTTTTTTACGGGTGATGAACGGTGATAATCCTTTGGATGCTTCTGCTGTGCATCCTGAAGCTTATCCAGTGGTTGAAGCTATTATCAGCAGTACCGGTAAATCGATACGTGATTTGATAGGTCAAAGTGGTTTTATACGCACATTGAATCCAGCTCATTATACCAATGAAAATTTTGGCTTACCGACTGTCACTGATATTTTGCAAGAACTAGAAAAGCCCGGGCGTGATCCTAGGCCAGAGTTTAAAAGCGTGACCTTTAAAGCGGGTATCGAGAAAATAAGCGACTTAGTGCCAGGTATGCGTTTGGATGGTGTAGTAACTAATGTCGCTAACTTTGGTGCTTTTGTCGATATCGGCGTACATCAAGATGGTTTGGTACATATCTCGCATTTATCAGATACCTTTATTAAAGATCCAAGGGAAGC
>CAIVGC010000263.1 GCA_903905335.1 uncultured Methylococcaceae bacterium | reverse complement strand
TTCCGGCATGGACTGCCGGAAACCAGTTGCCATGGATGGCAATAGGTCGTATCACTATAAGTTTCATGATAAGAATTCTACTATACGATATGTACATCCATGTACTCTGGATCCCGGCAGTCCATGCCGGGATGACGAATATGATGTTTTTCAGATGCTTATAAGATTTGTATTGATCGGTCTTATTTTTATTTAGGAAAGATGTCTAATTTTAGGCAGGGTTCTTCTAAGCACAGACAAAGGACGAAAGGCAAAGGGTTAAGTCTAGTACCTGTCCCGCTTTAAGTTGGTAGCCGTAATGTCAGTTACGAAAAGTGCACATCAAGGCTTGTCACGCTGATGTGCACCCAGTTTCGTTTATTATTAGCCCAAGGTGACTTCCCCGACTAACTACCCAACACCACGGCTTGAACCGCACTCCATTCACCATGGGCAAGGCTTTTATCCCACCAACGCATACGATATTCACGGGCTTCATGGTTATTGCCGGCAGCCAAAGGACTGGCATCAAAATAAGGCTTAATGGTACTAACCGCCAAAAACTTTCACTCCAAAAGAGAGGGGAAATCATGAAAAATGTTCAACAAAGAGCTAAGTTTGATGATTTCGAGCTAGAAGCTAATTATGACTTTAGCGATGGAATTCGTGGACGTTTTTACAAACCCAAAAAAATTCGCACAACCTTGCAATTGGATAACGACATTTTGTTTTTTTTTTTAAAACAAGCGAGCGAAAAACACATTAAGTACCAAGTATTGGTAAATAGCTTGCTCAGGGACTATATGAGTGAAGCTAGGTAGGCCAAGCGGGCACTGCTCGCTGCCTAAAGTTATGTCTTAATAATGGTGGGCAAACGATAAAGCTGTTTGCCCATCCTTGGCTTAATTCGGAACACCTAACTGGTCTAACTCTGCTTCAGTTTTTTCTATTATACTAAAAAAAAGATGGCAAGCTTTTTGAGCGGCAAAAAGGCTTTCTAGAAATAGCTGAGCGTCATACATGTATTCATGTACCAGAGTGTTTCTTAATTTACGAGCGGCCATAAAGGTATCTACACAGCTTAAAACCCCCATTCTTTCAGCGAAAACTAAGGTGTCCAATAAGGTCTTTGTATTTTCACCGACTAGCGCTGCAAATCTGGGCAATAGTTTTTCTCCTAAATGATCTTGAAGCCTACCGAAACGACTTACAAAAGCCTCAACTTTTTCTGAGACTTCTGGCTGCGTATTTAGGGATTTAACCCATTCGAGATCTATAGGCGCACTAAATAAAGTACTTTCACTATAATGTAAATGCTTTGCCTCTTTATGGGCCAAGTCTAGTGTAAGCCTAACAATTTGTACATGTTCTGGAAGATATCTCAAGCTCATAATTGAATCCCAGTTTGCTTAGCAATCTGCAATATAGGGGTATCGGCTGTTGTAGGATCTTTTAACAAAATATCAATTTTTCTATCACCCAATTTACGTATTAATGCCACGTAAAGACTGCCAATTAAACTAACTCGATTATCAAGAATGTGCTCAGTTTCAAATAATAAATCAATATCCCCACCTTTTTTTGCGTCATCAACACGAGAACCAAACAGAATAACTCGCGAATCTGCCCCTAGCACAGAATAAGCTGTTTGTTTAATGGTTTGAATTTGCTCGGAAGTAAGTCGCATAATAATTTAAATGTTTATAACTAACTGTCGAATCAATCAATTAAATGAATGTTAGGTTTTTTGGGCTGTATTAAAGTGCAACAAAGTATAGCAACAAATTCAATTTTATAGTTTTTAACTAAGATAAAGTAAATGTTTACCCTAATGCCATAGTTTTCTAAACAAGATTTATTTATCAACATTGTGACGAAGGCTCGTAGGGGTGTATTGCAACCGCCCATATAAAATACGCCTTACAACAAAACCTCTAAAGCATCGTTTCCAAAATTAGCATCTCCCCACTCATGATTTAGCAAACTGTCTTCGCAAGGCAAACAATAAGCCAAAAAAAGCCAGCGCTATAAGGGCTTGAATGCCTGATAAGCGCCAGCAAGCTGCATTATCTTGCTGGGCATTAAAGTCAAAGCTTGGTAACGGTACGGATTCATTAGCAGACCAAGGACTATTGGCCATAATGTTAGGCACAAAGCGTGCTCGCCATTGATCTTCATAGTGATTCACCTGGGCTATAAAGTCAGCATAACGCGGTGCATCTAAACCCGCCAAGCGATCGGCCATTAAGACCATGGCTAAAGCAGGTGACAGCGCAGACCAGCGCTCTAGGAACTCAAACTGGCTTTTACGCGCGGCATCAAAACTAACCATCAAGGGTCGTATTTGGCTGTCTAGCTCCAAGCCTGCGGGCAAGGAGCTAATCTCACGGGCTAATTCTATGGTCGGTGGCGTGATTTCCGGATGATCGGCGTACCACTTACTTAACAAACTTTGTCGCTGCTGATTACTGAGTTCTTGAAAATGACGGATATCAATAATAGCAGTCAAACGTGAGGGCATGGCGCTATGTTGATTAGCTGCATACGATAAGCCCGCCGGTACGGCAAAGGTCAGTATTAACCAAACGCCTAGCATGACTAAGGCTGCAGCCCCCGAAGAAATCCGTAGCAATAAAGCTAAGCCTGCAATAGCAAACCACAGCAAGGCATAACAACTAATAAAGACTAGCCACTGCCCTAAGGCCGCAAGGCTTGCGCCTGAATCTAAGGCAAAAGTAATGCCTGAGCTTATGAACATGAGTATTAACACTAAGCCAAAGCGTACTGCCAAAGCCGTAAAGACCAGCATCCACGGCCTTGTACTTTGTGTACAGACTAAGCGCCAAACGCCACTTTCTCTATCTTCCTGTATCAAACCATAACTTAAAGCAATTATTAGTAGTGGTGTAAACAAGGCTAATAAGGTATAGAAATCCAAAAAGCCTAATTCGTGCATTAAGGGATTAAATAAAGGGTCGCTGCTGCGGCCATCGGTATGGCGATTACGAATTGAGGCGTTAATGGTCGTGCTTATAAAATCCAATTGACTAACATTAAGTGCCAAGCCACCTAAGACTGGCATGTTTAAGGCTTGTGCCTTAGAGCCTAAAGCATAAGCGCTGGCTTTTTCAGCGGATTCATGGCCTTTTGGTGCATCATGCATTTCTGCTTGATTAACCCCCGCGTGAATCTTAACCGGTGCCGCTTCCGTGTGCCGGTATTCGCGAGCGACTAGGCCAGACCAAGTAGCGCTAACTGTCATCAGTACAAAAAACAAAGCTAGCACCCACAAATTAAGAGGGTTACGGCTAAATCGCAGCCATTCTATCGGGATCAAGGTCATCATGGTGTCAGTCTTTTAGCGGATAGGGACAATAATAACAGTGCTAATAGTAGCCAAGCCGTCAAAACGACTAGATCTAACTGTGCCTGTTGCAAAGCAAACCGGCTATCGGGTGGGCTATAGCTAAAATCTTTTACACTACGCCAATCAGCACCTTCGCCTTTGGCATTGTGTTCAGTGCCATGGCTGCGCTCTCTGTCCCAGTCTTCGGTGAGGTTAATAAAGTAATGGCGATACTCTTCTGCGGCGTCTTCAAAATGACGCTGATGCGCTAAATCCATACCAGCTAAGGTCATGGACAAAGAGCGCATGGCTAAGCTTGGGCCTAAGCTAGAACCGATAAGCGTTAAGTGCTGTTGCCGTAAAAAGTTATCACGCAAACGATCAAAATGTAGGGCATGAACACGACTAGAATAATGATCATTAAATTGACGATTTAACGACACAAAACCCACGGGCAATTCGTCTTTAGTATTGACGTGATACTGCGCCAATAATTGTGCTTCAAAAGCTTTGTTACGCTGCTCGTGATTACCATCGCCATTAAGGCCTAGGTCGATATCTTGTTTAATTGCCGCCCAAAATACCTCAGCACTCGGATTCGGCGACCCCATTTGCGCCAATACCGCACCTAAGCGCGGGCCAATGAAAACAGAGCCTAGCCAGAAAGCCAATAAAAAAAATAAAGTAACGCGACTGGTTTTAAAGTAAGCCGAAGCGGCAATAGCAAGGGCTGCAAATATCGCGTAATACAACAAAAATGACAGTAACAACAAACCCAGACGAACACCTTCGTCGGCGCTTAAGTTAAAACTTTCTTGTAGTAGTAAAAAAGCCAGTAGTAAGGCGGGTGACAACACCAAACTAAACGCTGCCAATAAACCCAGCAATTTACCAAACACTAAAGCTTGGGTATTCAGTCCCAAGCTATGCAACATCCGCAAAGTCCCGCGTTCACGTTCTTGGCTGATGCTATTAAAGGTTAAAGCCACGATCAGTAAAGGCAGTAAAGCATAGAGTACAAAGCTGGTGGTCATTTGCCCAAAACGATGAGCCAGTGTTTCATCGGCACTAGGATTAAAACGTTCAAAATTGCGTTTGTGCGGCTCTAACCA
>CAIVGC010000262.1 GCA_903905335.1 uncultured Methylococcaceae bacterium | reverse complement strand
TCTAACCCATTAATTTTATTAGACGAAATTGACAAGACTGGAGAGGGGCATAGATATGACCCTTTAGGATCACTTCATCAGTTACTTGAAACTGAGACTGCAGTCAATTTCATCGATGAAGGTCTTGAAGTTGCTGTTAATTGCAGCAAAATAGTGTGGATATCTACCGCTAATGATTTAGCGAGAATTCCTGAGCCAATTCTGTCACGCTTTGAGATACTTGAAGTGCAGCAGCCAGACAGGCTACAAATGTATAATGTCTTGCGTTCGATATATCAGAAAATTCTAATTGAAAATAATTGGGGATATAAGTTTTCTGATCATTTAGAGCAAAATGTCATTGATAAAGTTATATGTAGTCGACTTTCGCCAAGGCTCATTAAGCGTGAGTTAATCAGTGCATGTGGACGTGCTGCACTATCATCACGCAGGACAAAAGAGGATGGTGAATGCTACGAGATTAGCCCTGATGATTTTAGGATGGTTAATGCTGAGACGCGAGAAGTCAGAATGGGATTTTAAATATGAAGTCGAAACTTATTGGCAGTTGTTGACGACAAGTTTGATGAGAATGCACTTATTTTTTAGCTAAGAATGTTAACTATTTTGTTAACTTTTTAAAACACCTTGCATAAAAAAGCTCGATAAATCAAATACTTATCGAGCTATTGTATCTATGGCGGAGAAGCAGGGATTCGAACCCTGGGAGGGGATCAACCCTCAACGGTTTTCAAGACCGCCGCTTTCGGCCACTCAGCCACCTCTCCACAAGCCGACTATGATAACTCAACGAGTTTAAAAATCAATTTATAATTTATGCTTAACGGTTTTTCCGCATGCGCCAGATAAAAAAACCGCAGCTTATTAATAATAATGGGATGGCGATTAAAAAGCCGAAACCCATTAGGGATACAGTCGTTTGGCTCAGGTTTAGGCGTTGGTCTGCCGCTGTTTTTGCTGGAATAGTTAGAAAGTGCGAGTCATGACTTAGCCAAGATATTATCCTGAGTCCTAGTTCGCTGTTGCCAACATGGCCTAAATAAGCATTGGATAAAAAATCACCATCACCTATGACAATGATACGTTGCTCGTTGTTTTTAGCGGTAGTGCGAGTCAATGCGTAAGCAAACGTTAAAGGGCCTAGGTGTTCCTGACTATTAGCGTCGTAGCGAATTTTCCCAGAAATGGTTCCAGTTTCAGTCCAAGAGTTGATAGAGCTTTGCAATAAAGGTTCTGCTTTAAAGTGGGTGCGTGCATTTACGTCTAGTGCAGTCGTGATAGGAAAAACACTGGTTGATTGAAAGCCTAGACTAATGGCATGGGCAGGGTAATGGCTGGCAACCACAAAGCTAGGATCATTAATGCCTTGTAGTTTGGTGTCACTATCGACTATGACGCCGGGTAGGGTATGAATGCCTAAGTAGTCTTGTAAGCTAGTTAAAAACAAATTATTAGGGTCGGTTAATAGTAAGAGATTGCCGCCATCGTCGAGATAACGCTTAATAATAACCCACTCATTGGCAAGTAAAGGGCTGTTAGGTGCGCTTATGACCAGTAACGCTGAATTATCTGGAATAGCCGGCATTAGCGCTAAGTTAAGGGCTAGTGCTTTGATGTTACGGCGAGTTAATGCCTTCGCAAATAGACCTAAATCAAAATTGGCTGTGCCGCTAGGTGAGCGTTCACCATGACCGCTTAAGAAGCTAAGCCAATGCTGTTGAGTGGATGTGAGTTGCAGTAGCGCGTTGCTTAGTGACGATTCATCTATATAGTTTAATTTTTCGATATGTTCTTGATACTCAACCAGAATAATGCCTTCTGGGCCGATGTTAAATTCACGCGTTTTTTCGGGCTGTAAGTCGGGGTCTATAAACACCAACGATAAATTGGGTTTGCTGCGTGTATAGCGATCGATTAATTGTCCAATTTGGGCTCTGATCGGTAGGCCTTGTTTTATATAGGCAGTAATAGTGATGGGATCTGGTAGTGAGCTTAATAAATTCAGTGTAGCTGTCGACAAGGTATTGCTGGCATTATTACTGATGTCTAATTGTGAGCTATAACGTGTACTTAAGTTGGCCAATGCGCCAAACAATCCAAGTAGCAATAACGTTATCAGCGTATTTTTAATGCGGCGATATCGATGTAGGGGCAATGATAGCTTCATTTTTGCAAGCGCTCATTAGCTAAACGGTGAATGCTCAATACCATAAAGCTGGCGGTGAATAGTAGAAAATAACTAATATCCACAGAGCTGATGAGTCCGCTCTGGATATTTTGAAAGTGTCTCAGAATCGATAAATATTCAAATAATTCACTGCGTTGTTCTTGTAGTCCCGCGCTCCAGTCTAAAATCCATAGTAATAATAAAATACCGAAAGTGCCCATAGCTGCAACCGCAGGGTGACTGGCTAATGTAGACATATACAACCCTGTCGCTGTAAACGCAGTGACTAATAAAAGCAGCGCTAAGATATTGGCGATTAATTTACCGTTATCTAATGCGCCACCGCTGAGTAATGACAGCGGCATTAGGGTAATCATTAGTACTGCTAATATTAATAAGCCCAGTAAGCCTAGATATTTACCCAGAATAATGTCGATATTAGATACGGGGGCAGACAGTAGTAACGACAGTGTTTTATGTCTACGTTCTTCGCAAATCAGACGCATGGTTAATAGCGGCGTAATCAGTAATAAAATGATGCCGGCATTGCTATATAGGGGGGTTATCACAATGTCTGCTAAACCCATAGCGCCATCAATGGTGGCTAATTTGGGTTGTAATAAATTAAAGGTTTCAACTTGAGTTAAGAATATATAAGCCAAAATGGTTTGTAAAACAGCCAGTACTGTCCATGCCAGTGGCGATAAAAATAGTGACTTAAACTCTCGCGTGGCAATGGTTAAGATCATGCTCATCAGTTGTTAGCTTGAGTTAATGTGATAAAAATATCTTCCATTGATCTCTTAAGGGGGGTGAGTTCTTGTAGTTCCCAGCCAGAGGAGATAATCGTTTCAATCAGGCGTTGAGTTGGATTGTCAGTTAAGCGGTAAGCGACTTTAATTTTATGGTCGGGCATAGTCTCAATATTAATCACTCCAGCAAGGGCGCTTAAAACAGTTAAATCTGGCTTTAAACGGGTGCTGATCAATAGGTTGCCGGTGTCCATGTGCCGGTTAAGATCGCTAATGCTTTCTTTTAAAATTAATTGACCCTGATGAATGATTTGTACATGGGTGCAGACGGCTTGTACTTCGCTCAGGGTATGGGTGGAAAGAATAATGCCGTGATCGCGACCCAGTTCACCGATTAAGCCACGAATCTCTTTGATTTGCAGAGGGTCTAAGCCCACCGTGGGTTCATCAAGTATGATAACGTCAGGGTCATGAATGATTGCCTGAGCAATGCCAATGCGTTGTTGATAGCCTTTGGAAAGGTTGGCAATCAGCTGATGGGAGACGCTCATTAAGCCGCAGCGCTCTTGAGCCTTAATGACAGCTAAACTAATAGCTTTGTTAGGGATGCCATGCAGTTGTGCGCAATAGTATAAAAATTCCTGCGTGCTCAGGTCCTTATAAAGAGGAGGCGTGTCAGGTAAATAACCAAGGCTGCGCTTAGCTGACTTAGGTTGGACTTGTAAATCATAGCCATTAATTTCAACATGGCCAGAACTGGGGGCAAGATTGCCGCTTAATATCTGCATAGTTGTGGTCTTGCCGGCACCATTGGGGCCAAGAAAGCCCAGTACTTCACCTTGCGCCAACGTGAAGTTTACATCTTTGATGGCGCAGTGCTTGCTATAGTAACGCGATAAATGCTCCGCGTTTATCAGTATTGCCATCAGGGACTTAAAGTTGTTTTAATAAGACTTTTAATTCGGCTTGGATTTTTTTGCGGTAAAACAGAAACTTCCAGCGTGTGCCACCACATTGTTTCCATAACAGCGCTGAGCGTATGCCGGCCAACAAGCAGGCACGTATCTTATTGGCAGTTTCAGGTCTAGATAAATAGGTTTGCTCGCCATTAACCATAATTCTAGGCTGTAAAGTACTTATGGTGTTTTGATAAATGTCACCCAGATTAGCCAATATATTTTCATGTAACAAATCAAAGTGCTCGTTTTGAGATTGCGCTTTAACAATGCCGGTATGTATGGTTGCAAGCAAATCTTTACGAGTTTCTAATTGGTGTTCTAAAAAAACGATAGAAGCAGAATAACGAGCTTGCTGAGGGTTGGAGACTTTATAGCCGGTCATTTGCATATCAAGTTGCTGCAAGCCTAGTTTAAGGCCATTCAAACTACCATAAACGTCGATGACGCTATCTGAATCTATTTTTAATAGACTAGCAATGCTAGTTTCCATGGCTGCCGCATCAGCACTCCCCGTGCTGGCTAATTGTTCAACTAAAGCCGCCGCTTGGGCAATGCCGGCAAGAGCTAGGGTTTGGTTGGTGATCGAGTTTAATGACATAAATAATGGCAGCTTGGTTTGAATAGGTAATGGGTCAAGAATATAAAATAGCGTTCAATAGATCAATTTATTTTTAAAGAGCTTGAAAGATAGTTATAACTACACAAATATTAAGTATTATAAGCATTGATATTCCAAATCTATCATTATATAATCTGCCCAGCTTGAAAATTGTTTTACCGTTATGCTTATCTCTACGATGTTTATCCTGTATTGCTCGTCCTGTTTATCATTAAGTAACTCTAAAATTTCTCAGCGCCACAGCCCCTTGGGGCTTTAATTATATATTTTAAATAGGATTCACAATGGCTACTGGTACAGTTAAATGGTTTAACGCCGAAAAAGGTTTTGGTTTTATTCAACAAGAAAGCGGCCCTGACGTTTTTG
>CAIVGC010000261.1 GCA_903905335.1 uncultured Methylococcaceae bacterium | reverse complement strand
TCTCTACGCGCCTAAGCAAGGAAATAGCAATATTTAACTTATCTTCTTCGCGTGTAGCATACTCATTTAATGGCGCACAAACATCCTGCATATTTTGATCTGCCCGCACTAAAGCATCATCTGCGTCAGTTACAGACATCATCTCACTGGTCATACTGTTTTGCATTTTAAAAACTTTTTCCACATACTGAGTAAACTCAGCTTTAGTCTGACCATGTTCGCCATAATGACCACCCAAAGTAGTCGTGCAAGCTGACAAGCTGCATGTAATAGCCATTGCTATTAAGGGTGTGGAAATATTAAACCAAGACTCTCTTTTTATCATTTCAACTTATATAGAACTTCAAATGGGTAAATATACTATAAATTAGTATTATTTACCTGTATAAAACTAATAACCCGTTAAAGCTTACTGTTTATATCCCCAACATTCACTTCACTGTTACCCTGTTTTTTTTGTTATCGATGCATAGCTTAGGTGTATACTCGCAGAACTTTTATATCAATACTCATAACCTGCGGGAGTCAAACTGATGACTGAAAAGACAGCGAGCAAATACCTAATTAATCTTGAAAAACATTTCGCTAATGACCATCCGGTATTGCTAAAATCAGCTAAAGTTTTTCATGATCTTGACCAAATAGAATTTGATCTTGGTCTTATTAGTCTTGACGAAACCACTGCTAATAAAAATTCTTGGTGGCCTATTATTAGCCTAATTAGCGGGAACTCTAGCGCTAAATCTCGTTTTATGAATAGTTACCTCACCAATGCTCAGCAACTCCCCTCGAGCACTCAGGTATTCAATCAAAAATTTTCTGTGTTATTACATAATAGCCAAACTCACGCAGCAACACTGCCTGGTACAGCTTTGGATGTAGACCCTAGATATCCTTTTTATCAAATCAGTAGCCAAATAGAGCAATTACTCAAAGGTGAAGGCGATAGGGTTAATGCCTACCTAGAATTAAAAACCATGAACAGTGAGCGCTTAAAGGGTAAAGTTTTTATAGATACACCTAATATTAGTGCTGAAAGCATAAATCCCATCCATTCATTACTATCCAAACAAAGCATAGATTGCGCCGATCTGGTTTTTGTTTTTTCTGATGTCTTTGAAAGCACTTCGATGATGCAGAATGAATTAATACAGCAGATCATCAGTCAACAAGATTCCAACAAGTTTGTTTACTTAGTCGATGAACCTCTGGCGGCTCTTAATCCAGCTAAAACTAATGAGATAATTAGTTCATGGCAACGTAAACTTTTAGCATTTGGCTTGAATACTGGGCAGTTTATTATTCTGCCTAGTGCGCAAAATAACATTAACCCCAATCATCAGGCAGATTTCTATGAAATAGATGAGCGTATGGCTAATGTCAATAGTGACCGTACTTATCGGGTTTTAGAGACTTTAGAAAAGAATATTCGCGACATAGAAAACGTGGTCATACCAGAAGTTAAAAAGGGCATAGTGCTCTGGAAAGAGCGAGCCAACATAACGACTCTATTTATTGTTAGTTTTATTGCAATTCTGGCCGTATTTGCAGAAATAGAATTCGGTGCTTTAGATCTTTTATTCGACCCCATTATTGGCCCTATCATTCTCGTTATTTTAATGGCGATTTTAGTACCGACTCATCTATTGATCTGTAAATTACACGCAAAACTAATCATCAAGAAGCTTAATCAACGTCAAAAAGAACTTCATCTTATGGAAAACCTAGCCAATCTTTTTGAAATGAATTTAACTATGACACGTATGTTATTACCCATTAGCGAACCTATCGGCTGGAACAAAATCACTAAAGGGCGCTTACTACAGTTAACGAATAAAACAAAAGAACTAATACAAGCCTTAAACGATGACTTTAGTGACGATAAAGATGAATAAATGTCACACTAATCATTACTAAATATAAAGAACTTATAATACTTATAATTTATATAATGTAACCGACACATCATGTCATCTATTGAAATTATTCGACAATTCATACCGTTATGCTGGTTTAGAAATAATCCTCTTGAGCTAACAAGATCAACTGGTTTTTTTAAACAAAACCTAGTGTTCTTTTATATTGTCGAGTTTTTCATGCAAACTAATATGACTGATGATCCTTTCGAGTCATTCCTTGAAGTGAGTTTTGAGACAGCATTTACGCTACTATTTATTGGCTTTATACTTTATCTCAATAAAACCTTATATGCCTTTGTGCAAACTACCACGGCTGTTTTGCTGTGTAGCAATATCATCTCACTTTTTATCATCCCGGTTTTAGTCTGGCTGACACTTAATGAATACTTAGTCAGCTATTATATATTAGGTCTTTTGTTTATCTGGGAGCTCGTATTGATAGCCTATGTTTTTAGAAAAACACTGGCTATCAACCTTTCTGCCAGCATTGCTTTATCGGCCGTCTATTTTATCCTTGTTTATTTAGGCTCATTTTCTATTGGTCAAATGTTAATGTGAGCGCTCAAACAGTGCCTTATAAGTCCTTGCCGCCTGTTCAGGTTGATCGTCAAAAAGCCCACCAATCACCGCTAATAAATCTGCACCCGCTTCTAATAATAGCGAGCCATTTTCAGGAAGTATGCCACCTATAGCGACTATCGGAATAGTGAGTATTTGCTTTGCAAGGCGCAAAGTTTCAAGACTTGCCGGTAATGCTAAGGGTTTTGATGAAGAAGGAAAAAAGCGTCCAAAAGCGACATAGGTTGCCCCTTGATCTTGAGCCTGCTGCGCATGCTCAACAGAGTCATAACACGAAACGCCAATAATAGCCTGTTCACCTAAACGCTGACGCGCCCGTTTAATAGAACCATCATCTCTACCTATATGTACGCCGTCAGCACCTATTCTTTCCGCCAAGTCCACATCATCATTAATCAACAAGGGCACACGGTACTGCTGACAAAGCTTAAGCAACTGACTCGCTAAGTGGTCTGCATCTAGCGGCTGTTTATCTCGATACTGCAAAACTACTGCACCACCTTTAAGCGCAGCCTCAACCTCAGAAACTATTAACTCGCAGGATTTATGTTCTGTTTGGGTAATAGCATACAAGCCACTAATAGGAAAACTCATGACTCGTCTTCCATCCAAAAAAAACGATTCGGATTAGACTGCCCTTTACCGGGTTGATAAGCACTGCTTAATGAGTTCCAGGTATATTCCTGAGCTTCCATAACCGCTTGCACCGGCTCCAAGCCATGAGCGAGCAAGGCAGCCACACTAGCTGCCAAAGTACAACCTGAGCCATGATAACTAGCGGGCAAACGATCCCAGGTATAAGTCTCCCAACAACGATTATCATGGAATAATTGATTACTCACAGATGGAGTATCTTCGTGAGTACCGGTAATTAACACGTATTCACAACCTAGCTCTAACAAAGCTAATCCGCAGTCTTCTAGATCATCAAGCCCCGTTAATTTACGAGCTTCCTCGCTATTAGGAACTAACACCTTCGTGCACGGTAATAATAAATCAACGATAGTTCCAATTAAACGCTCATTAGATAAGTCAGCGCCACCACCGGCTGCTAACACAGGATCTAATACCACAGGGATATGAGGATACTGTTTTAATATCGAATAGATAGCTAAAGCGGTTTCATGATGCCCAATTAAACCAATTTTAAAGACATCAACCGCTAAGTCATTTAATAACGTATTGGCTTGACTAATAATTGCTGCCGAGCTTTGTGGTATTAGTTTTTTAACATTGCTAGTGTCTTGTTCAGTCAATGCCGTGATAATGCTGGCAGAATGGCATTGATGACTGACCATGGTTTCTATATCGGCTTGTATGCCAGCACCACCACTAGGATCATGACCTGAAAAAGATAAAACTACTGGACGTTTAATGGACATAAGGTTTCCATAGCAATGACTTTAAATAGAAATAGTATGTGGGTTGGACTGCATGCTTTTTGCAATCCAACATTATAGGGACTCAATTTTGGGTTAACGGTAAAACTGTTAGTCCAAGCCACATTACAATGCACTTAACTTAGCGCTAGAGCATAAGCCGCTAAGGCATCAATAATATCACTACGATTATCAACACTCTCTCGTAAATCTTGCAATCTAGCTTCATAAGCCTCAAAAGTAATACTCGCCCCAGGCACCTGTCCTGTTAAACGCTGTTGACACAAAATCTGCCAACGCAGCTGCTCATCAGCATTGAGTGTATATGGATAATTACGAGCACGATAACGAAATAACATCTCACTTAAACGCGGATCCGTAAAAGTGACATCAGATATAGCCAGCTGTTCAGGTGATGAAAGCCTGATCTTTGCCATTTTCTGCTTATCTGCATCAGAGAAGAAACCACCACTATAAATAGCCAAATCTGGATCGTAGCCACGATCTTCGTAAGCATGATCACTAAACACCGCCATTAACTTAGCAGACAAGCCTATCGCCGCTTTAATTTTAGCGATATTAGACTGACACAGAACAAAATCAATGGCGAGGCGCTGGGCATCCTCTGGCTTAATCACAGAGATGGGCGCTAACACCGGACATTTATTAATATGCACTGTTTTTAAAGGGATGCGAGCTACGCCTACCGGCAAATCTTTAGTCGCGGTAAATAGTTGCTGCTGTATCTCCGTAACCGATAAAGACAGCATGGGCTCAGGATCTATAGACAAGTCATAAACAATGACACCATTGTTATTAGTTGGATGTTTACAAATGGGCAAAACAATAGCGAGGCAGTTCTTATCGACCGTATATTTACCAGAAATATGCACGACAGGCTGATCGCTACCTAATTGCAACAATTCTAAAATCTTAGGCTTTAAACGATGCTGCATTAGAAAATTAAAGAGCTTAGGCTGGGCTTGTTTAACGACTTTAGCAATGCCTATGGTGGCATAGACGTCAGATAAGGCATCATGCGCAGATTCATGAACAATACCATTAGCTACCGTTAATTGATCTAAGCGTAAACTAGGCTTACCATCCTCATTGACAGGCCAGTTGATGCCTTCTGGCCGTAAAGCCCTTGCGGCTCTTAATACATCGATTAAATCCCAGCGTGAATTGCCATTTTGCCATTCACGCGCATAGGGATCATAAAAATTTCTATATAAACAATTACGAGTCACCTCGTCATCAAAACGCAAATTATTGTAGCCCAAGGTACACGTATTCGGTTGCGCTAACTGTTCATGAATCAGACTAATAAACTCAGCTTCACAGACACCCTTATCTTCGGCTAGTTGCGGCGTAATACCGGTAATGACACAAGCATCAGGTTGCGGCAAGCAGTCAGGTGTAGGCTTACAATAAACCACCAAGGGCTCATCAATGACATTAAAATCCGCATCCGTGCGAACTCCAGCAAATTGCACCGGCCTATCACGTTGAGGATCAGTACCAAAGGTTTCGTAATCATGCCAATAAAAGCTTGCCGCACCTTGAGAGCGTTCCGATAGTTTTAATGGCTCAGTTTTGTTCATCGAAGTTTTTACTTACACCTTAGTTATTACATTAATTCGGTTACCAACTTAAGTTGGTATACATGCGGGGCGAGGTTTGCAACCCCGCCCCAAACGTTTGATACTGGCACTCTCTTTAAAAAAACTACTGAAACAGACATTCCCGCTAGTGCCAAAGCCTGTTGCCTTGTTAAAAAACGATGCATTGCTTATGTAGTGCCGCTTAGTTCGTACATTCTAAAAACATTAAAGACGGGGTTGAAAACCCCGTCCAGCATGAATTTGTGTAACTTAACATTGCCATCCATGGCAACTGGATCCCTGCCGGGATGACGGTTTACTTAACATTTGTGTATAACGATGAGTGCTCCGCGTAGGGGCGATGTAAAAACAGCTAAAGCTGCTTTACTCCAAACACACCGATTACACTTCTATTGAATTATTAGCTTGTGCTTGTGCTGCTGCTTCTAATTTCTTTCTTTTATCACATTTTTCTACACAGACGCATTCGGCTTTGCTCATACCACCGCCGCAAGAACCTTTAATGGCACGGCGGCCAAAGATAACACCAATCGCCATAATAGTTATGACTACCAGCATCAATACAAACGTTACTAAAAAATAAGTCATGACAATCCTCTTTTCAATGAGTGTTGCTAATTTTCTTAAGCGGCTACCAATACAGAAAATCAATAAAATCCGTAACCGCTCAATATAAACAGTAACACTAAATTAAAAAAACGAGGTATAGATCTAGTCTATCCTCGTTTTCTTTTTAACATTAATCTCTGTTAACTTAAAACATCCTAACAGAGACCTAGCTTTTTTTAACCGCCAAAGTCATCCAACATGATGTTTTCTGGCTCTACGCCATTTGCAATCAACATGTTAATCACTGAGGTATTCATGATTGGAGGTCCACACATGTAGAACTCACAATCTTCTGGTGCTGGGTGATTTTTAATAAACTCTTCAAACAACACGTTATGAATAAAGCCTTTGTAACCATCCCAATTATCATCAGGTAATGGATCAGACAAAGCGACGTGCCATTCAAAGTTATCATTTTCTTTAGCTAACATATCAAAATCTTCTACATAGAACATTTCGCGTTTACTACGTGCGCCATACCAGAAAGTGATTTTACGATTAGACTTCAATCGACGTAACAGATCAAAAATGTGTGACCGCATAGGAGCCATACCTGCACCACCACCAACAAAAACCATTTCAGCCTCAGTATCTTTAGCATAGAATTCGCCATAAGGTCCTGAGATGATACATTTATCGCCAGGTTTCAAATCAAAGATATAAGAAGACATAATACCAGGCGCTACTGAATCAGGCGCACCAGGAGGGGGCGTTGCGATACGTACGTTTAGCATAATTTCTTTTTCTTCAGGATAACTGGCCATCGAATAAGCACGCAATGCCGGCTCTTTTACTTCAGAAACATAACGCCATAGATTGAATTTATCCCAATCTTCATGGAAACGTTCTTCAATCTTGAAATCACTGTACTTAGCAATATGCGGAGGACATTCAATTTGAATATAACCACCGGCCTTATAATTGATTTCTTCGCCTTCAGGCAATAAAAGTACCAGTTCCTTAATAAAGGTAGCCACGTTATTATTGGACTTAACAGTACATTCCCATTTTTTGACGCCAAAGACTTCATCTTCAACTTCAATACTCATGTTATGTTTAACTGAGACTTGGCATGAAAGACGTTCACCGTGGGCCGCTTCGCGCTTAGTAATATGCGTTAATTCAGTTGGCAGAATTTCACCACCACCTGAATGTACAACTACTTTGCACTGAGCACAGGTTCCACCGCCGCCGCAGGCTGATGAAACAAACAAACCATTGTCAGCTAAAGCTGTTAATAGTTTTGAGCCTACCGGCACATGAATTTTCTTTTCATTATTAATCAGGATCTCAACATCGCCTTCCGCGACCAATTTGCTTTTAGCGCCGATAATAACAAATACCAGTGCAATCACAAAAGCCGTGAAAATAATGATCCCTAAGAGAATTTCCAGCATTACTCTACCTTCCTAAAGTTGGATTCCGGAGAAAGCCATGAAGCCAAGAGACATCAGACCCGCAGTAATAAATGTAATACCCAAGCCTTGTAAACCGGCAGGAATATCACTGTATTTAAGTTTTTCACGTACGCCAGCCATGACAGTAATTGCCAAAGCCCAGCCTAAACCGCTACCCACACCGTAGGTGACACTTTCGCCAAAGTTGTAATCACGTTCAATCATAAATAAACTGCCGCCCAAAATGGCGCAATTCACAGTGATTAAAGGTAAAAACACACCCAAAGCAAAGTATAAAGCAGGGAAAAACTTATCCAGAATCATCTCAAGAATCTGTACTAAAGCTGCAATCATACCGATACAGCTTAAAAGGGCTAAAAAGCTTAAATCAACGCCTGTTATACCCATCCATGATAAAGCATCTTCTTTTAACAAAGCATGGTAAACGACATTATTGGCAGGGACTGTAATCGCCTGCACCACCATGACCGCAATACCTAAGCCCATGGCTGTAGAAATTTTCTTCGATACTGCAATAAATGTACACATGCCCAAAAAGAAGGACAAGGCCAAGTTTTCAATAAAGACAGCCTTAACAAATAAACTAATATAAGCTTCCATTAGTGATGTCCTCCTTCACCATGAGATATCGACATAATCTTAAACTCTACTTTTTCAGCTTGAGCGGGTTTCCATTGACGAACCCCCCAAATAATCAAACCGATGATAAAGAAAGCACTAGGTGGCAATAACATTAAACCATTAGGATCGTACCAGCCGCCGTCTTTAGTCAATTTAAACACTTCGATACCTAGTAATTTACCAGAACCTAAAGTTTCTCTGAAAAAAGCCACGATCACTAAGATCAAGCTATAACCCAAACCATTACCAATACCATCCATGAAGCTTTCTAAAGGCGGATTTTTCATCGCATAACCTTCAGCTCTACCCATTACGATACAGTTAGTAATAATCAAACCTACGAAGACCGACAATTGTTTGCTGACATCATAAGCGAAAGCTTTTAACACCTGATCAACCACGATTACCAAAGAGGCAATAATGGTCATTTGTACAATAATCCGAATACTGCTAGGAATATGGTTTCTAATCGCACTAATCGCTGCACTTGAAAAGGCCGTTACCAAGGTTAAGGCCAAAGCCATAATCAAAGAAGTCGACATTTGTGAAGTGACCGCTAAAGCCGAACAAATACCTAATACTTGTAGCGTAATAGGATTGTCATTAACTAAAGGGGCGGTTAATACCTTTTTTGTTTCATCATTTAAGATTGAATCATTTAATATTGCGCTCATGATTTAACTCCCTTGAACCGTTCTTACTTTCTTTAAATACGGAGCGAAACCTTCGTTACCCATCCAGTATCTGACTAAATTAGTCACACCGGTACTGGTTAAAGTTGCGCCGGCAAGCCCATCAACCTGATATTGAGAACCGGGTCTAGTCGTATCGACTGCACCTTTAATTAAACTCAAGGCAGGCTCACCGATACTTGCTTCTGCAATTGAACCTTTATCTGCAGAGTGTTGTTCGCTTTCAGCATAGACTTTCTTACCTTTCCACAAGGCACGCCAGTTAGGATTAACGACTTCGCCACCTAAGCCTGGAGTTTCTTGTTGATCGTAAAAGTTAATACTTTGTACGGTTTGACCATCCGCTTCTAAAGATAAAAAGCCATATAAGGTAGACCATAAGCCATAACCATGCATAGGCAGGATAATGGATTTAAGCTTGCCACCGTCTTTTACTAAAAAGACTTTGGCATATTTAGCTTTAACACGAATATGGGCAATATCTTTGTCTTTAGGAATAGCGATACTTTGAGCAGGATCTTTCGCCGCTTTACGTTGATCGTATTCATCCGCATTGATATTTTCAACATAAGCGCCAGTTTCTAAATCAACAATCTTCGCTTCAATTTTTTGAGCAAAAGCCGTGTTGATATTAGCGCCTTCTTCAAGTAGACCGGCTACATCAAGAATGTTCTTTTTCATGTCCGCTGCTTTGTTATCAATTTGTAACGGTTTTAAAGCAACCGCAGCAAATGAAACAAGTACCGCACACACTAAACAAAGTGCCACGGCAATAGCGATGGTTTTTTCTAAACTATCATTGCCTAAAGCCAGTACTTTATCTTTATAAACTATAAACTTTCTATAGGATTCATACTCATTGAGCTTTTCACAGAGAGCCGTCATGTGTTTACAATTGATCTTTTTCTCAGTCATGACCGTTTCATCCTTCTTCTGATATTAGCTTGAATGACGAAGTAATCGATCGTCGGTGCAAACATATTTGAAAACAGAATAGCCAGCATTATGCCTTCTGGAAATGCAGGGTTAACTACGCGGATTAACACAGTCATACCACCAATTAAGGCACCGAATATCCAACGTCCGGTATTGGTCATAGAACCACTGACTGGGTCAGTTGCCATGTAAACCATACCAAAAGCAAAACCACCAGCGGTTAAATGCCAGTACCAAGGAAACGCAAACATGGGATTCGTATCACTACCAATCACATTAAATAACACAGAAATAGCGACCATACCTGCGAACACTCCACCCATAATGCGGTAAGAGGCCACTTTGGTATACAACAAGAAGGCTGCACCAATTAAGATTGCTAAAGTATAAGTTTCACCTAAACAGCCAGGCTCAAAACCAAAGAAAGATTGCATCCAGCTATAGTTAGCGGCATAAACGGCATCTAAACCACCATTCGCTGCAATACCTAATGGAGTCGCGCGAGTAAAACCATCAACAGCAACCCAAACCGCATCACCCGTCATTGAAGCAGGATAAGCAAAATATAAGAATGCTCTACCTGTTAAGGCAGGATTCAAAAAGTTTTTACCCGTACCACCAAAGACTTCTTTACCAATAACGATACCAAAAGAGATACCTAAAGCAACCTGCCACAAGGGGATATCAGGAGGCATAATCAAGGTATACAGCATAGAAGAAACCAAAAAGCCTTCATTGACTTCATGGCCACGTACCGTTGCAAATAAAACTTCCCAAATACCACCGACCGCTAGGGTCACTATATAAATAGGTAAGAAATATAAAGCGACATGCACGATATTTGAAAATGGATTTAAAGTGCTATAACCAAACAGCGTCATAGGGATACTACG
>CAIVGC010000260.1 GCA_903905335.1 uncultured Methylococcaceae bacterium | reverse complement strand
TAGTTAACCCACACAGTAAGAAATCAAAATGATTTTGTTTGCTAATGAACGCCAAAAATCAGCAAGAAATTTCTTTTTGAAACCTTAGCAATTTAAAAAAATAAACCAACATGGCTTAAAGTTAGTCTGCAACGCATCCAAGTTATGAAACAAATCTTCTGCTAAAGATAAATAACTCAAACATTAGTGTAAAAAATTACGCTAATAAAAAAATAACTATGTATAACCGTTAGCATTTGACTATTTCTAAGAAAAGATTAATACCTCGTCCCAAACGTTTGATACCAGCATTATCGAGAAGATAGCAATACATCCGCAGTACAGCTTTTTGTAGAACGGTGACTGTTGCTCAGTTAAAGATTTATATACCGCTGAGTAGTTCGTTCATCTTGAAAACATTAGGAATAACTTTCTGGGAACGCCAAGCCCTAGTATCGTCATATTGATTATTGTCTTTTGGTGACAACGCCGAACTGGGGCTCAGCACTTCCAGAATTAATAAGCTCTCTATATATGTCCCAGCATATTTTCTGTATTATGGCTACTTTGTTTCAGGCGTTTTTCTTATGACTTTTATTAATATCCTCAAACCTGAACTAAACCAACTTTCCCCTGAATTAGCGCTTACAGTCGCTACGTCTTTAAATCAATGGCTTGAAAAACTAACCGAACTTAAGCTGGACTTTTACCCAACACCTGAAATAACCGACTCTATAGTTAAAGTCTGGTGTTCTAGTGCCTTTATTGCTGAAAGTTGTACTCGAAAACCTGAAATATTGCTTGAGTTAAATACTAGTGGTGACTTATTAAGAGCTTATCCCGACAATCATTTTAGCCAGCAATTATCACAATTACAGTGCGCTAACGAAGCAGATCTGATGCAGGCACTACGGAAATTTCGACAACGAGAAATGATCCGTATCGCTTGGCGTGACTTAGCGGGTTGGGCACCCTTATCTGAAACCCTGATGGATGTCTCTCTGCTAGCTGATGCCTGCATACAATATGCACTGGATTTTCTCTATCAGTTGGCTTGTGATAAACGCGGCACACCGTTGCTATCTGACGGTAGTCCCCAGCAAATAATCGTATTAGGCATGGGAAAACTCGGCGCTTATGAGCTGAATTATTCATCTGATATCGATTTGATTTTTGCTTACCCAGAAAACGGCGAATTACCCGACAAAAAAGCAAGCAGTTACAGCGAGTTTTTTACGCGCTTGTGTCAAAGCTTGGTTAAAGTGCTAGACGAAACAACTGCCGACGGTTTTGTGTTTCGTACTGATATACGTTTAAGACCTTTTGGCGATAGTGGCCCTATCATCATGAGTTTTGAGGGCATGGAAAACTACTACCAAACCCAAGCTCGGGAATGGGAACGTTACGCGATGATTAAAGCGCGCCAAGTCGCTGGTGACTTTACTACCGGCAAAGAACTCATGAGCCTGCTAAACTCATTCGTTTATCGTCGTTATTTGGATTACGGCGCTTTTGAAGAATTACGCTCTTTAAAATCACAGATTAGCCAAGAATTAAAACGCAAAGATCGCTGTGACAACATTAAATTAGGCCCCGGTGGCATACGTGAAGTTGAGTTTATCGGCCAGGCCTTCCAGTTAATTCGTGGTGGCAAAGAAAAAAGTCTGCAAACTCGAGGCATCTTGGAGGTATTACGACTATTGGGTGAACTAAAATTAATAGCGATAAATGATGCCGAGCAATTAAGCCAGTCTTACTGTTTTTTGCGTAGAGTAGAAAACCATATTCAGCAATATCAAGATCGACAAACCCATGATTTGCCATCAACAACCGTAACACAACAAATATTGGCTTATTCTTTGGATTATCCAGACTGGGATAGTTTTAAAAAACAACTGGATAATGTAAGAGAGCAAGTTCAAAGTGTATTTGATCAGGTTTTTTCTCTATCTAGGCATGAAGGATCAGAGCAGCATAGTCTACAAATTTGGATGCACGCAGCAGAAGACCAGCAACTACAAGACTATTTACGCGGCTATGGTTTTGTGCAAAGTGCAGCCAGTCTTACTCTGATTCAACAATTTAAAAACACTGCCGCAATCCGACATTTAAGCGCCAAAGGTGCCAAGGTACTAGATCACTTAATGCCGCAGCTTATTGTAGCGATGCAGCGACTTGACAATCCCGATGAAACCTTAAAACGTTTATTGACTTTATTTGAGGCCATTGCCGGTCGGAATGTTTATTTATCCTTACTAGCTGAAAACCCCGATGCTTTAGCCCAACTGCTACGCTTAGCATCAGCAAGCCCTTGGATTTGCGATTATTTATCACGCTATCCATTATTATTTGATGATTTGCTAGATGCCCGCAGCCTTTTTGAGCCACTTAAAAAAGAGCATCTTGATGAACAACTCACACAACTACTAGCAAACATTGAAGTGCAGGATTTAGAGCCGTTCATGATAGCGCTACGACAATTTAAACACACGAATGTATTAAGAGTTGCCGCTGCCGATATAATGGGTGCGATTCCACTTATGGTGGTCAGTGATTATTTAACGACTATCGCAGAAAGCATTACTGCACAGGTCATCACACGAGCATGGCTGATACTGACTGAAAAACACGGCTTTCCACCTAATGTCACTCAGGAAACAACGAGCTTCGCAGTCATAGGTTTTGGCAAATTGGGCGGTATTGAGTTAAGTTATGGCTCCGATTTAGATCTAGTCTTTTTATATGATTGCCAAGATGGCAATGTCTTGACAGATGGCCCACATCCTATTTCTTGCGCCCAATTCTACGGACGCTTAGGGCTAAAAATCAGGCATATCTTAGACGCCAAGTTATTATCTGGCCAACTTTATGAAGTCGATATGCGCTTACGCCCTAACGGTGATTCAGGCTTATTAATTACCCATATTAATAGTTATGAAGCCTATCTTAAAGATCAGGCGTGGATTTGGGAGCATCAGGCTTTAGTCAGAGGGCGTTTTATAGCGGGCGATTTGCGTTTAAAAACTTCTTATGAGCAGATTCGCTATAGAATCTTAAGTCTGCCTAGATACTTGGATCAACTAAAAATCGAGGTGCGAGACATGCGTATCAAGATGCGAGAAGCCTTGGCAACCAAAAAACCAGATCAGTTTGACTTAAAACATAGTAAAGGCGGTATTGCTGATATTGAGTTTATAGTACAATTTGGGGTTTTAGCGCGGGCTGCAAAAAATAACACCTTAACAACCTATACTGATAATGTCAGATTGCTGGATGCCTTACAAGAAGATGGCTTTATATCCAAAACTAATGCAGAAACTCTAAGGGCCGCTTATTGCACTTATCGCGACATGGGTCATAAGTTGATTTTGCAAGGAGAGCGAACGCTAGTCAATACAGCCGAAGTACTGGAATTGAGCAATAAAGTTGGGCAAATTTGGAATGATTTTATGGAATAACAGCGTACCGTTTCTATATGACTGGTGGATGCGCGTTGCTTATCCACCCTACATAAGTACATAACTAAACACATTAATGTTGGAGAATAAACGATGACTATGGATGATAGAGACGGCGTTATTTGGCTGGATGGACAATGGGTTGAATGGCGCGAAGCTAAAGTCCACGTATTAACGCATACCTTGCATTATGGCTTAGGTGTGTTTGAGGGTGTTAGAGCTTATCACGCTGAAAAAGGCACAGCTATATTTAAAATGCATGAGCATACCGATCGTTTATTCCGCTCTGCACATATCATGAATATGCAGATACCCTATACCAAGGAAGAGATCAATCAGGCCTGTCGTGATGCGGTTGCCAAAAACAATCTGGATAGTGCTTATATTCGTCCCATGTGTTTTTATGGCTCTGAAGGCATGGGCTTGCGCGCGGATAATTTAAAAGTTCATGTCATGATCGCCGCTTGGCCTTGGGGTGCCTATCTGGGTGCTGATAGCATCGAACAGGGTATTCGTATTCGAACGTCTTCTTATGTTCGTAATCATCACAACAGCAC
>CAIVGC010000259.1 GCA_903905335.1 uncultured Methylococcaceae bacterium | reverse complement strand
CGAAGTCGCTCGCAATGCCTCTGATGATTTTAATTTATTTCACGACAAACACAAATGGTTACAGATTACGCATAACCCTTTTAAAGGCCCTATTGTACTAGGCTATCAACTCAATACATTAATTGAATATCAAATGCGCTTATACCGAGAAGCGCATCATGAAGATAAGGTCATTGCCGAAAACAATCTGCGTTTTAGTAATTACCAAATTACTTTTGTCAATGCTGTACGTCCTAGGATGCCAGTCTACCTTGAGATCAAAAAAACCCTCATTAACACAATTCCAAACCTAACGATTGGTAATCGTATTGCCTTAAAATCGGAAGGAAAAGTTGTATTGCTAGGCTTTAAAAAAGAAACCCAACAGCCTTTATTTTTAGCGGATACACCGCTGCATGATTTACCCAACCTTAATGATTTACCTGACTGTAGCACTATTCCTGGCACTGACTATTTCTTAAAACGCAAATATATGAACAATGGTTCGGTCAAAAACTTTTTGTCTGGGTCCTTAGCAGAACAATCTGATTACTTTGATGAACTGGCTCATATTGCCCATTATCCTGAAATATTCCCTTGCAGCTTAAGTTCTGGCGCTTTATTAGAAAAAGCTCAATTAGAAAATCATGATTTCAAACTCAACCCCATGGTCTATACCTCACATGAAATTTCAGTAGATCGTCAGCATTTAAGTAACCTAAAGAACAATGACTACTTACATATTCTTGTTAAACAGCTACCAGAGTCTTCAGAACGCACATTAAACTATACCAATATTAAACTCAGGACCTATCAATGTTACGGCTTGTTACAAAATAACGAAGTATTATTCAGAATAGCCATGAATCTAGTACCGTTGGAAGAAATCATTAAAAATATACGGCAAGAAGCTCAATAATCACGCTGGCTTGATACACATTATTATTGGGCTGCAAAAAAAAACAATATATTTTCGCAACCCAATTAGCCCATTAGGCTTTTATTTTATCCAATTCAAATGCCGCATGTAAAGCTCTAACGGCTAACTCAAGGTATTTTTCATCAACCACCACCGAAATCTTTATTTCTGAGGTGCCAATCATACGTATATTGATCCCCTCTTCAGCCAAAGTTTTAAACATAGTGCTAGCAATACCCGCATGAGAACGCATACCAACACCGACGATAGAGACTTTTACTATAGTATCATCGCCCGTGACTTTTCTAGCACCTAGGTCAGCACAGGTTTGCTCCAATAAGCCTAGAGCACGTTGGTAATCATTGCGGTGTACTGTAAAGGTAAAGTCAGTGGTGGCATCATCAGCAATATTTTGGACGATCATATCTACTTCAATATTAGCATCAGCAATAGGACCTAATATTTTAAAAGCAACACCAGGCAAATCAGGTACACCGGTAATGGTTAACTTTGCCTCATCGCGATTAAAGGCAATACCTGATATTAAAGCGCTTTCCATTTGTGTATCCTCGTAAGTAATCAGTGTGCCACAGCCTTCTTTAAATGATGATAAGACGCGTAAGGCCACGTTATATTTGCCGGCAAACTCTACCGATCTAATTTGCAGAACTTTTGAACCTAAACTGGCCATTTCCAGCATTTCTTCAAAAGTAATATGATCTAAACGGCGAGCTTTAGGCTCAACTCTAGGGTCAGTAGTATAAACGCCATCAACGTCTGTATATATATGGCATTCATCCGCCTTTAAAGCTGCGGCAATAGCAACGGCAGTGGTATCTGAACCACCACGACCTAAAGTTGTGATATTACCCAGCTCATCTATTCCCTGAAAGCCTGCCACCACGACAACCTTACCGTCATTAAGATCAGCGCGTAGCTTAGCATCTTCAATCTCGCGTATACGTGCCTTAGTAAAACTGCTATCAGTTAAAATTTTTACCTGTGCACCAGTATAGGAAATGGCCTCACAACCTAAGGCATGCAAAGCCATAGTTAATAACGCCACCGTGACTTGTTCACCAGTGGAAATTAACACATCCATTTCCCTTTCCGTGGGTATCTCCTGCATGTCTTTAGCCAAGGCAATTAAGCGATTAGTTTCGCCACTCATGGCTGACAAAACCACGACTATTTGATCACCCAAATCATGGGCTTTTTTAACTTTATCAGCGACTGCTCTAATACGTTCAGTAGATCCTACTGAAGTACCACCAAATTTATAAACTAAAAGGGCCATCTTAAACCTGTGTTTTGTTAATTTTTAAGCTAGAAGTCGAAATTAAGCTGCTAGCCGCCTATGGTAAAAGGTTTTTGTATTTAGTTAAACTAATATCAATAGAAATTGATTCGATTAGTTAACAACTTACGCTTATATAGCCACACCTAGGCCACCCAAACCACAATAACCATTGGGTTCTTTAGCAAGATATTGCTGATGATAAGCTTCTGCGTAATAAAACACCGGAGCCGGCATAATCTCTGTCGTGATCAAGCCAAAACCTGCCGCTGTCAAAGCTTGCTGATAATGGACTTTTGAAGCCTGAGCGTCCAGCAACTGCTGATCTGTGTAAGTGTAAATACCTGAACGATATTGTGTCCCCCTATCATTACCCTGCCCCATACCCTGAGTCGGATTATGAACTGTCCAAAACAAGCTTAATAGTTCATGATAACTAAAGATAGCGGGATCAAAAATAACCAGCACCACTTCATTATGCCCAGTCAGTCCAGTACAGACTTCCTCATAACTAGGATTAGGCGTAATGCCTTCACAGTAGCCGACTGCCGTACTAACCACACCAGATTGCAGCCAAAACTTGCGCTCTGCGCCCCAAAAACAACCTAAGCCAAAAACAGCTTGCTGTAGATGCTCAGCAAACGGCGGCGCTATAGGTTGTCCTGTTACAAAATGTTGATTATGAATAGGCATAGCAGTTTGCCGACCAGGTAAGGCCTGCTCTGCTGTAGGTAAAGTGAGCTTTTTTGATGAAAAAATCATGACTTATGGTATTTTGTTGATAACAAGAGAATCTTAACTCTTAGCTTACTAGAATTCTTACCTTACACAAAGCAACCGTTTTAATAGGAACAACATGATAGAACAAGATGTATTGCGTCGATTTATATTTGAAGACATAGGTGTCAGAGGCACCTGGGTTAATTTAACGCAAAGCTGGCAAGCTGCAAAACTGCATCAAAAAGGTCCTGAAACTGCACAACTGCAATTAGGTCAAGCCTTGGCGGCTGTCGTGATGCTATCGTCTACCATCAAGTTTAAAGGCTCCATGATCTTGCAAGCCCAAGGCGATGGTGATCTAAAAGCCTTGGTGGCTCAATCTACCGATGACCAGAAAATACGCGGCTTATTACGTAGCGAACAGCATGTACCTATAGGTACTTTAGAAACCCAATTTGGGCAAGGTCGATTAGTGCTAACCATAGAACCGGATGATGGCAATCCTTATCAAGGTGTCGTACCTTTAGAAGGTAAAAACTTGGCCGCTGCTGTACAAACTTATTTTGAACAATCTGAACAATTAAATACTCGGCTTTGGTTATTTGCCAATGAAACGTCTGCAGCCGGCTTGTTAATTCAAGAACTACCTGCAAAAAACGGTGAACTTGCCGACTGGCAGCGCATTGAGCTATTTGCCAACACCATCACCGAACAAGAAGCGCTCACCTTAGATTGCGAAGAGCTCTTATATAAGTTATTTAATGAAGAACACTTACGCTTATTTGATGCAGAACCAGTCGCCTTTCAATGCTCTTGTTCTAAACACCGCATTGAAAGAACCCTACGCGCCATGGGTAGAGAAGAGTTAGAAAGTATCTTACTCGAATTTGGCCATATTGAGGTTGATTGCGAGTTTTGTAATGAACACTACAACTTTGACTGTGTTGATGTAGAAACCCTACTCTCACAAGAAGCGCTAGCAAACAACTCCGATACTCAGCATTGATAAATACCTCATATTAGGGCAATCATTAAGATTGCCCGTTAAATTACTTTTTAAAATCAGCTTCCCAATTTTTCACCCACTGGACTATCTGATCACCTGGCATCGGTCGTGCAACAAAATAACCCTGCACTAAATCACAGCCCTGCTTTACCACACAATCCCAATCTGCTTGATCTTCAACACCTTCAGCAACAGTGATCATATTTAAACTTTTAGCTAATTCAATGCTGTGTTTTAAAATTGAATAGGAATGCGGATTATGATCAGCGCCATTAACAAAGGCTCTATCAATTTTTAGCTCACTAAAAGGTAATTGTTGCAACTTTTCCATATTTGAATAAGCCGTACCAAAATCATCAACTGACAGACGTATACGTTTTAAACATAAGCGCGTTAATACATCGGAGGTCACTAAAATATTATCTGATAAATGGCTCTCCGTTAATTCCATCACTAAGCGATCCAAGGGCACACTATAAGTTTTCGCCTCTACCACCAACCAATCAGGAAAGCTAAAATCATTCAGAGAGTGCATAGATATATTAATTGAAAGTGATACATCTATACCTTCATCGTTCCATATTCGCCATTGCCTTAATGACTGAGTAATCATTTGATACGTTAAAGGTGTAATCAGATCATTATCTTCAGCAACAGCAATAAAAGCGGCTGGACCGATGATCCCCAAGTCTTTATGTTGCCAGCGCGCCAAAGCCTCAACACCAATGACCTTACCTGTTAAGGTATCGACCTGTGGCTGAAAATAAGGCACGACGGGACCTATCTTTAAACCTAGGCGAAGCTCATCAACACTCAACAAAGTCATAGCATAGGGCTTTTTAGAAACATTCACCTTGATGCTTTCCAACATAGCTAACAACTCATCAGTATTGATTGGTTTACTCAAACTACCTAATAAATTCAAATGATGAGCGCGCCCCATGGCTACTACCGAATGCTGGGTACGAACATCTTCTCCACTCAATACGATAATACCACCGACAAAACCTTGTTGACCTAAGTAACGTATCACCTCTACCCCATCCATATCGGGCATATTTAAATCGCAAAGTATAATTTGCAAAGGATTAAACATGTCCAAAGCCTTTAATGCCGATTTCGCTGACAGATGCGTTTCTATATGACCTACCCCCATGTTTTCAAGCATCGCTTGAGTCACCTCGAGAATAAAATCATCGTCATCAAGAACTAATACAGATAAGTGTTTCATAATTAAATCAATCTAAGATAAAGCTAAGTGTTAGTATTTAAAATCGTCTCTTCGGACAACTGTTGTTTAATAGCCGTCTCAGCGGCGAGCCATACTTGTGCTAATTGCTCAACATGACTAAAACTAATATAGCCATCACCCTTGGCTACTGTTAACTCTATAGTCTGACATAACTCACCCAATTGCATTGCGCCCACAGTTCGTGCTGCAGATTTAAGCGTATGCGCCAGCAGACCAGTTTCAATAACATCATCAACCTGTGCAGCAGCATTGATTGAAGTTAATTGCTCTCTACCATTATTTAAAAACTTAGTTAATAAACGCTGATGTAAGACCCGATTAGTTCCGACCATTCGAATCAGCGCAGACGAATCCCACACCAATAAATCATTGGCGCTATCTTCTGTAGTCGTCACTATCTGCTTATCAATGATGAATGATGAAGCTAGATCGTCTTTAAGCTGAGGCAACCAACGGTCTATGGTAACTTTCAGCTCAGTTAAAGTAGCCGGTTTAGACAGATAATCATTCATACCCAGATCCAGACAATTTTCAGCTTCGCCTTTTAGGGCAATGGCGGTTAAAGCAATAATAGGAGTCGGTGCTTTGCTGCTATTTTTTTCTTGCTTACGTATGGCAGTAGTTAGCTCATAACCATCCATACGCGGCATGTGAATATCGGTAATTAACAAGGCGTAATCACCACTTTGCCAAGCCTTAAAAGCATCATATCCATCATCCATAATATCGGCAACATAACCCAATAAATTAAGCTGTTCATTAATAACAACTTGATTAGTTAAATTATCTTCAGCAACCAATATCAAACGACCTTGTTGTAAGGCTTGCTCTCGTGAAACAGGCTGATTAACGGCAGGCGTAATTTGCGATGACACCGAAACACGTTGTTCTAATTCAACTAAACCTGCCGCCATCGCCACAGCTGTTAATAAATTGTAACGCGTCAATAAATTACCATCAATCTGAACTAATTCAGGTGATAATCGACGTGGCTTACGACGTCGCCCACGCCCCAGCGATAAGTGATTGGTTACAACCAATAAATTATGATGTTTTTCTACCGCAATCTTAGCAGCGTTGATAATTTCATCAGGGCTAAGAGCATCTTTTATCTCATCCTTCACCCAAACCAAAAGCCCATCACCTTGGAGCATTAATGGATCCAAGTCATCAATACTTGCAACTCTTTGTACTTTTGCACCGGCAAACATTAATTGCTTAGCTACATCAGCGGTGATTTGCTCATCAGGACCAATCAATAAGCAAGACAAACCTTCTGTTTGCGAGATTTCAATCTCTGGTTGTTTTTTTACAATTTTAAAAGGCATCGCTAAGGTAAAGGTCGAGCCTTTATCAACCATACTTTGCACCGTAATTTCACCGTCTAATAACTCAGCTAATTGACGACTAATCACTAAACCTAAACCACTACCACCATAGCGTCGACAGGTACTGGAATCAGCCTGGGCAAACGGAGCAAATAACTTGGCGAGCGTTGCTTCG
>CAIVGC010000258.1 GCA_903905335.1 uncultured Methylococcaceae bacterium | reverse complement strand
GCATGTTGTACCGTCGCCATCACTTCAGCCACTTTGGCATATACAACGGCTTGATCCGCGTATAAATGCAAGCCGGTTTCAGGACTTTTAGCTAATTCATTTTTTAGCGTCACTTCTAATGCCACTAAGTCTGCTTGCGGTATTTTATTAACGGTAATAACACCTTGTGCATCTATACCTAATTGCAAAGGTTGTTGCTTAACATCGGCTACCGTTTCAGCGGTTTTCGGTAGACTCACATTCACCGACTGAGTTAATAAGGGCGCTGTTACTAATAAGATAATAACTAACACTAACATCACATCCACTAGTGGTGTGACGTTAATATCACTCATAGCATCTTCGCTATCTGACTGGGGTTTAAATGCCATAATTATGCCTTTTCTTGCGCATCCGACTCAGATGCTATGTGAACAAATGCCACGACGAAATTTTCCAAACCTGCACGATGTTGCTTAACATTACGCAGCATAAAGTTATAGGCTAATACCGCTGGAACCGCAACGGCAATACCAATAGCCGTGGCAACCAATGCATCACCGATAGGCCCTGCGACAACATTAAGACTAGTCGAACCACTAGCCGTAATTTCATGCATGGCGTGCATTATACCTAATACCGTACCAAATAATCCTACAAACGGCGCTGTACTACCAATGCTCGCCAACATAGTTAAGCCAAACTCCAATCTACGAGCCTCAACTTGCATAGCTTCCAATAAAGCCTGCTCCAATACCTCAGTCGTGCCACCTTTATATTTAAGATGCTTGCCAGTTGCATGCTGACGATCAGCTAACCAGACCAAACCTTTTTTTGCCACGCGAGATTGGGGACCACGAACCACGACTTCAGGTAAATCCTTAACCGCTGCTAAATCTGGCGCATCCCAAAAAGCCTCGTTAAAGCGACGGTTATAAAAACTGTTTTTGCTGAACTGCCAGATTTTAAACAAGATCACTGTCCAGGTCAGTATTGAAAAAACCAACAAGGCGTATAAGGTTCCATCGATTATTAAATTATGGTCAATATGGTGTGCGGGCATTCTTTTTTCCTTATGAGTAAGTTTATTTAATTTTGATTTAATGAAAAATTGATAGGCACGATGACATTACACGACACCGCTTTATCGCCTTTTTTAGCGGGAATAAACTTCCATTTTTCCACGGCTTCAACAGCGGAGTCATCTAGTGATTCATGGCCACTACTTTGATGTATAGCGACCGATAAGGGGACACCCTCAGCAGAAACACTCACTCGCAATAACACTTTACCCTCCCAACCACGACTTACCGCAAGTTGTGGATAAACCGGCTTAGGATTAATACCATAATTGGCTTTAAAATTAGCCTCAGTATAAGTTTCTGGTATAGGTGCCTTATTTTCAGTCGGTGGACTATCTGAGACCGGTGGTGCTGCAACTGGCTTAGCAACCGCTTCATCAGCCATCGGTAAAGGCTTAGGTAACACAGGCTCTTTTTTCTTTTCTACCTTTTTAGGCAGTATTTTTTTAGGCTCGGGTGGCTTAGGCGGCGCAACGATAGGTTTTGGACTAGGCGCATTCAGCATAGAGACCTCCATCATCATAGGCTGAGCTAAGGTCTTGACTTCCACTGGCTCCAACAACCACATAACCCCCCAAACATGCAGCAGCGCCACTAAAACCATCAATAGACCCGTCATGGCGTTAGGATCTTCTTCACCCATTAAAAACTCATAAACACTCTTCATTTTAGAAACAGAGACACTTTCCGAACGACCCAAACTAGATAGCATTTTTTTATTCGATCCATCTTGCTGGTTATTAAATAAATACATAAAACAATATCCTAATCATCTACTTGGATTCATTACTAGGCTCAGTACAACAAATTAAATCAGTCCTTCAACCTATGCCCAAAAACCCCTTAACTTTAGGAATACGGCATAACAAGACAAATTCAATCACTAAAATAAACATCAGCGACAGACCCAACAAAGGCAACAAGGTACCTAAAGCGACGATCACCAAACCTAATAGTAACGGTAACTTTTGATTCCTAGGTGCCTTAGGTGCGCCTAAGCTATCGACGGGTTTGCGTGACCACCACATCACCACCGAACTCACGGCTATTAATAAAATACCCAGCGCCGTCAACAAGCCTAACAACTGATTAACCCAGCCAAATAGCTGACCTTCATGCACAGAAATACCAATCCCGATAAACTTGTCCAACCAGGGTTTAGATGAGAAATCTTTGCGCTCAGTAATCTCACCAGTACTGGCATCGAGTTTAAGATTAACGCGCAACATTCGATTTTGACTATCTGAACGCGCCGACCAAGCACCGTTGTTTTTATTCGGCGGTGAAATCAATACCGGTGGCACTAAGTTTTGTAAGGCCACGATATCGACTAGCTTATCTATTTTGTCATAACTGGCCTGCATATGCGCCATGCCCCGATGAAATTCATGCTCATCAGCCACTGGGCTGTTAGTGGCCATACGCAAAGCCTGCTCTGAAGACGGGCCAGTCGTCCAATCTTGCTTAACCACGGTAACTACACCAATTTGGCGCACCTCCTTCAACATACCGCCCCACGATTTCGCCCAAGGCAAACCAGAGATCAGCAAAAACAAGATGAAAAATGACACCCATAAACCGGTGACTGAATGGATGTCGCGCCAAAAGGTGCGACCATCTTGATTTAAGCGTGGATAAACAATACCCGCCAAACCCGAAACATTACGGGGCCACCATAAATACAAACCGGTGATGATCAGCACTATCATCCAAGAAGCAGCCAACTCTACCAACATCGAGCCTTTATCACCCAACAATAAACTACCGTGCAATTTATGCACTAATTCCATTAAACGTTCATCTTCAGGCTGTACCTTCAAGATTTCTAAGGTCTGTGGATTAAGATAAACGCGCGTTAAGTCTTTGCCTTTACCCACCAAGATACGCACGGCAGACTCTGCGTTATCAGGCAGTATATAAGCATTTAATACGGTACCGGGCACAGCAGCTAAAGCGGCTGTGACTTGTGCTTGAGCCGTTGCGCGCTCACCGCTTATTTCTAAACTGTCAAAGCTACGCTCTTGCCAGTTTTCAACTTGTGGCTTAAATAAATAGATGCCACCTGTGGTTGCCAACCAAATAGCAAAAGGAATACAAAACAAACCCGCATAAAAATGCCAGCGCCATACCGAGGCATAGCTGAGTTGTCGTTTTATTAAAGGCTTCTTTACCGGTGTATGAAATTTGATAGTCATGATAGATGTCGATTTAATTACTATTAGCTGCCTCTAAGGACAAGCCCTGCGCGCTTTAATACAGTACATTGAGCACTGATGGGTATTTTACGCGTCTACAAATAAAGATACCAGCAAGGCACGAAGAGACGCAGATTGCTGGTATAGGAGAGACAATCACCTAGCCTTACAGAATAGTAAGACGACATGATCTTGCTTTACGATTTAAAAATCTATTTTAATACCGCCTAAGATAGTACGTGGTTGACCCATAGTTGCTGCAGTAGAGCCTGCATTGCTATTTGCTGAGATGTAATACGCATTATTAATATTTTGGGCATTTACATATAACTCAATTTTCTTAGTCGCTTTATAACTAAGATGTGCGTCAGCAGTGGTTGCTGCATTATTCATAGAGTTACCCGTGACAATAGTCGTGCTGGAATAATAAGCAGGCCAAGATTTAATTGCCCAACCAAAAGTTAGATTCGGTCTAATCTTCCAGCTACCACCTGTAGTTAGCATAAGCGTAGGAATATTCGGTAATTGTTGACCTGTTGCTAATAACTGAGTTCCACCCGGCACTTTTGCAGCCGCATTATTAATCGTAGTGAAATTCGCATTAAAACTGTCAATAACGGCATAGGTTTTAGCGACACTGGCATTTAATTGCAAAGTAGGAAGTGCATCATATTGTACGAAAAATTCTCCACCTTTATTTGTTACCGTACCAATATTTTGAGTTTGACTGATGGTACTAAAATTGGTTCCTGCAAGACCATAGTTCGCATTTAATGGAGCAGCGCCAGCAGTACAACTACTACCTACGGCAGCACCGCACATAGTCGTTAAATTAATATAATCGTTAATATGGCTATGATACCCAGTCAAAGTCGCCTTAACTTTGTTACCTGTGAAATCAATCCCTATTTCTTGACCAAAAGATGATTCCGGCGTCAGACTAGAGTTACCTAAGGATGCCGATGAACTGCTCGCAAAAGTACGATACAGCTGATTCATACCAGGGGCTGCAAAGTTGCGATACACGGCTCCGCGAAGATCAATACCATTATCAAAGCCATACTTTAAACCAAAACGAGGATCTAACTGGTTAAACACCTCATTATGACTAGGATTTAAATTACTCATACTAGGCTTGAGCTTATTAGCAGCATTTGTATAATACTGTTGACTTATGGACGGATTAAAAGCTTGCCACAAATCCTCCCTGACCCCAAGAGTCGCTTCTAGCGGTATGTTC